>NZ_JBSSLX010000256.1:0-7339 GCF_053890995.1 Micromonospora sp. I033
TGCGCCGACGATCCCCGGGGTCCGGCCCGGGTCGACGTCCCGCCCCACCTCGATGCCGGCGTCGGCGAGCGCCTCGGCGGCGGTGAGGAGGGCGAGCAGCACGATCCGGTCGAGCACCTTGGTCTCCGGCCCGGAGGCGACGCTACGCGGGTCGATCTCCGGCAGCACCCCGGCCACCTCCAGGCTGTCCCGGGCCGGGTGCCCCTCGGGGGGCCGGCGCAGCCCGGACCGGCCGGTGGTGAGCGCGGTGAACGTCTCCTCGACGCCCCGGCCGGCCGGGGTGAACAGCCCCATGCCGGTGATGACGGCGCTCATGACGGGGACTCGGCGAGGTAGCGCTCGCGCAGCGCCACCTTGCGGACCTTGCCGGTCACGGTGACCGGGACGTCGTCGGCGCTCACCGGCACCACCCGGCGCAGGGTGGCGGCCAGGTCCGGCCCGAGCGCGGCCCGGATCCGGGCCGTGCGGTCCTCCGCCGGGTCCGCCCCGGCGGCCAGTTCCAGCAGCACGTCGGTGACCACTGTCCGGTCCTCCTTGACGATCACCACGGTGCAGTCGGTGACGTCGGCGCAGGCGGCGAGGATCCGCTCCTCGGACAGCGCGGTGAAGAACCGCTGCCCGTCGCCCGCCTCGACCGAGTCCACCGCCCGGTCCAGGTGGTAGAAGCGCCCCTCGGCGTCGGCGTACACCAGGTCCCCGGTGAGGTACCAGCCGCGCAGCCTTGACCGGTAGGTGGTGACCGAGTCGTTCCAGTAGCCGCGGAACAGCGACGGCGAGTCGATGCCCAGCCAGCCCACCTGCCCGGGTGGCAGCTCGTTGCCGGCCGGGTCGAGCACGGCCACCTTCGTGAACCGGTACGGGCGGCCGACGCAGCGGCCGTACCGGTCGGTGTCGACGGTGTGGGTGATGTGGAACATCGAGTGCCCCATCTCGCTGGAACCGAGCCCGTCGATGAAGACCGAACCGGGCACCCGGGTCACCCCGTCGCGGGTCATCACGTCCCGCGAGCCGACCTTGACCAGCCGGCGCACGTGCGGCTCGTGCGAGCAGTCGCCGGTGTTGAACCACAGCCGCACCGACTCCAGGTCGTACGCGGAGAGGTCGAAGCGGGCCAGCTCGGCCCAGGTGACGGAGAACCCGAACACCCCGTCCGGCCGCCACCGCTGGATCGCGTCGAGCACCCGCTCGCCGCCCTGCTCGGAGAGGAGGTGCATCTCCGCCCGGTTGCCCAGCGCCTGGTTGACCATGAGGACGGTCGCGGTGTGCGGCGCGGGCAGGGCGTTGAGGATCCGGGTGGTGCCCTGCGCCTGCGGCATGGCGAGCAGGTGCCGGGTGGCGGCGAAGAGGCTGGCGTGCGAGTGCAGCACCGCCTTCGGCACCCCGGTGGTGCCGGAGGTGTGGGTGATGACGATCGGGTCCTCGTCGTGGTGCCGGTAGTGCGGCGGGGCCGCGGCCGGGTCGCCGCCGCCCGCCTCGGCGGGCTCGCCGAGCAGGGGCGCGCCCAGGTCGTGCCCGCGCAGGGCCCCGGCGTGCGCGGCGTCGGCGAGCACCCCGGCGGCGCGCAGCCGGCGGATGTACTCGGCGGCGATCCCCGGGCGGAGCCGGCCGTTCATCAGCGCGGGAATCGCGCCGAGCCGGGTCAGCGCCAGGAACGACAGCACCATGTCGGCGGCGGCGCCGGCCCAGACGGCGACCGGGTCGCGTGGCCGCACCCCGCGCTCGTGCAGCCAGGCCGCCCGGGCGGCGACCAGCTCGTCGAGCCGGCCCAGGGTCAGCGGAGTCTCGGCCGGGTGGCCGTCGACCGCGGTGTCGAAGGTGAGCCCCGGCCCGTCCGGGTCGGCGCCGTGGGCCAGCACCCGGGCGAGCACGTTGCCCGCGCCCAGCTCGGCGTCGGCGGCCAGGGCGCCGCGTAGTCCCGTCGTCCTCATTGACGTCTTCCCTCCCCCAGCAGCACCGCGGTCGCCTCGCCCGGCGTACCGTCCGGTGCCAGTTCGATCAGGACCAGCAACGCCTGGGCGGCGTCGCCGTCGTACAGCAGCAGGTCCGCCTCGGCGGTGGCCTCGGCCCGTGGATCCCCCGCCGGGCTCAGGCACACCACCGGCCCGTCCAGTCCCCAGCGCGCCGCGACGTGCCCGGCCACGCTGTTCGGCACCGACTGGAAGAAGAACAGCGGACCGACCCGGCCGCCGGCGTCGACCGTGGCCCGGACGTGCGCGGCGCTGGCCCGGTCGCCGCTCGCGCTGGCCAGCACCACCGCCGTCCGGTTCCCGGCCGGCAGCGGCCCGTCCCCGTACCGCGCGCGCAGACACCGCTCGGCCACCGCCACCACCAACGGCGCGAACGCCGAGTGCACGAACCCCGGCACCGGAGGTGGCGTCCCGTCCCCGCCCACCGCCCACCGCGCCTCGGCCAGCACGGCGGCGGTCACGGCGCACTCACCAGGAGGGCCGTGTTGGCGCCGCCGAAGGCGGCGTTCAGGGTCAGGGCGTGGGTGGTCGGTGCCGGGCGGGGTGCGTCGGTGATGGCGTCCAGTGGGCAGCTCTCGTCGGGGCCGAGCCAGCCGGCGTTGACCGGCAGCTTGCCGTGCCCCAGCGCCAGCACGGTGACCACCAGTTCGAGCAGTCCCGACGCCTCCAGGGCGTGCCCGTGCACCGACTTCGTGGAGCTGACCGGGATCCGCCCGGCCGCCGCGCCGAACACCGCGCCCAGCGCCGCCGCCTCGGAGGCGTCGCTGTACGGGGTGCCGGTGGCGTTGGCGTTGACGTAGCCCACCGCCGCGGCCGGCAACCCGGCCCGGCGCAGCGCCCCCTCGACCGCCCGGGCCAGGCCGCGCCCCGCCGGGTGCGGCTGGCACGGGTGGTACGCGTCGCCGGCCCGCCCCCAGCCGGCCACGGTGGCCAGCGTCGGGGCGCCCCGTCGGGCGGCGACGCGGGCCGACTCCAGCACCACCGCGACCACCCCGTCGCCCAGCAGCAGACCCTGCCGGCCGGCGCTGAACGGGCGGACCGCCCCGTCTGCGGCGAGCGCCCGGCCGGCGTCGAAGAGGGCGTACTGGTCCGGCTCGACCAGGTAGCCGGCCGCGACGACGACCCGGTCCAGGTCGCCCCGGCTGATCAGGGTCGCGGCGTCGGCGACCGCGGTGCTCGCCGACACACAGGCCGTGGTGTACGTCCGGGTGCGCCCGCCCAGGCCGCAGCGGCGGGCCAGGTGACCGGCGAGCGCCGGCACCTCCGGGCCGGCGTCGGGATCGGGCGGGCCGCCGGCCGGCCGGTCCGCCGCCGGCAGCGAGGGCGGGCCGCCGTGGGTGGCCAGGAACAGCGCGGCAGCGGCCCGGTGGGTCCGGTCCAGGCCGGCCGCCCGGCACGCCCGGTCGACGGCGTCGGTCAGCTCGTCGGCGAGGGTGCCGACCTCCGGCAGGGTGGCCGCCACGGTGACCCGGCGGCCGGTGGTGTCGAAGCGGCGCACCGGCGCGAACGCCGGGGTGCCGGCGAGCACCCCGGCGAGCAGCGCGTCGGCGCCCCTACCGAGGGCGCTGAGCGCGTGGACGCCGGTGATCCCTACTGGCTCCCGCTCAGCCATCTGCGGGAACGGTCAGCGAGGTGTGGAACACCGCCAGCGCGTCGTCGACGGTGCGGATGCCGGCGAGCTGGTCGTCGGTCAGGTCCAGCCGGCGGTCGTAGCGTTGCTCGACGAGGTGCACCAGCCAGGCCAGCTCCATCGAGCCGATCCGGTCGGGCACCTGGTCGACGGATTTCGCGGTCAGTTCGGCGAGCATGCTCACCAGGTCAGCTCGCCCCAGGTCGGGCTGACCGGTCATCAGGCGTGGTCGCTGTTCGCGGCCACCCGGTCGGCGACCATCGTGGTGAACTCGCCGACCGTCATGAGGGCCAGCTTCTCCGACTCGTCGTCGGCGAACTTCAGGCCGTACCGGTCCTCGACCCGGACGGCGAGGTCGGCCAGGGCCAGCGACTCGAGGTCGACGCCGGAGGGGCCGAGGGTGGTGTCGTCGTCGACGTCCTCGACGTCGTAGTTCATGTCGGCGAGCTGCTCGATGACGAAGGTGCGGACCTCGTCTCGCATGGCGTTAACCTCTTTCCGTGAACCAGCTACCGGTGCCCGGTCGGGACACCGTGTACGTGTGGACCGGCCGCACCGCCGGCGACCAGCGGGAGCTGGCGCGGCGGCTGCTGAGGCGCGCGGGTGGCGCGTTGCTCGGCCGGCCCGAGGCGGAGATCGGAGTGGGACGGGCGCCCGGCGGACGCCCGGAGGTGCACGCCGGCGACGGGCGGACGCTGCCGGTCAGCGTCAGCCACGTCGACGGGGTGGTCGTGGTGGCCGCCCGGGTGGGCGGACCGGTCGGGGTGGACGTGGAGCGGCGCCGGCCGCTGCCCGCCGTGCCGCTGGCCCGGCGCTGGTACGACCCGGACGAGGCGGCCTGGCTGGCCGCCCGGGACGAGGCCGGCCGGGAGCTGGACTTCCTGCGCCTGTGGACGGCCAAGGAGGCGGTCGGCAAGGCGTTCGGCACCGGGCTGCGCGACGGCGGGCTGCGCCGTCGGATGCCCCCGCCGGACGGCGGCGGCGAGCTGCTGCGCCCGGTCCCGGGCTGCCCCGGGGTGCGGGTCGGCCACCCGGCCGGGGCGGCCGGCCTGGTGCTCGCCGTCGCGGTCGCCGGGGCGGCCGGTCCGGTCGACGTCGTCCTCGAACAGCGGGCCGGTCACGACGCCGCGTCCCGCAGCGCCGTGGTGGAGCGGACCAGCTTGCCCGTGGTGGTGCGGGGCAGCTGATCGAGCAGGTGCAGGGTGCGGGGGCGCTTGTAGCCGGCCAGCCGCTCGGCGAGCAGCTTGTCCAGGGTGTCCTCGGAGAGCGAGCCGTCGGTCTGCACGTAGGCCGTGATGCCGTTGTCCCAGACCACCACGGCGGCGGTCACCCCCGGCAGCTCGGCGACGGTGGCCTCCACCTCGGTCAGGTCGACCTTCATGCCGCCCACCGAGACCTGCGAGTCGAGCCGGCCCCGGACGGTGACCAGCCCGGTGCCCGGGTCGACGACGCCGGCGTCGCGGGTGTGCAGCCAGCCGTCGGCCCAGCGGGTCGGGTCGGCGAGCCCGACGTACGGGTTGGCCGGGCAGCTGACCCAGAGCTCGCCGCCGGACTCGCGGACCCGGATGCCGGGGGCGGGGGCGATGGCGGGGCGGTTCACGCCGTACAGGTCGGTGCCGATGACGCCGACCTCGGTCATCCCGTACATGTTGCCCAGCGGGACCCCGTAGCGGTCGGTGAAGGCACGGGCGACGGCGGCCGGGACCAGCTCGCCGCCGGTGGTCATCCGCTTGAGCTGGGGCAGCGGCCCGGACGGCACGGTGGAGGCGAGCAGGCCGATGTGGAACGGCACGCCGAGCACGGTGGCCGGGCTGTCCTGGGCGGCGACGGCCGCGAGGATCGCGTCGCCGCTGAGCCGCTCGGGCGGGCACAGCTCGACGCCGGCGTGCAGCCCGTAGAGCAGGCCGCCGACCAGGCCGAGCACGTGCACCATGGACGGCAGCAGGACGATCCGCTCGCCGGGCAGCGCCACCCCGTCGATCTTCGTGTAGCGGTGCACCTCGCCGACCAGGTCCTCGGCCGTGCGACCGATCACCTTGGACGGTCCGGTCGAGCCGGAGCTGAGCTGGATGACCGCGTGCGGGCTGCCGGCCGGGCGGTCCGAGTACGGCGTCACGCCCGCGGTGACGTCGACGAAGATCCGCAGGGCCCCGCCGCCGGTCCGCACCGGGGCGACCACCACCTTCGGGGTGAGCCGGCGCAGGGCCTTGTCGACCTCGTGGTCGGTGAGCCGGTGGTCCAGCAGGATCGCCTGCGCGCCGCTGCGCCAGGTGGCCAGCAGGTGCACCACGTACGCCAGCGAGGGCGGCAGCCGCAGCGCGGCGGCGCCCCCGGCACGCAGGCCGGCCTCGGCGAGCCGGGTCTGCGCCTCGGCCACGAGGCGGCGCAGGGTGCCCTTGTCGACCGGCTCCGGCTGGCGGAGACAAATGTCGGTGTCGCGCCCGGTGAACAGAATGTCGTCCACCCAACTCACCGCTGCCGACGCAGGATCTTCCGCCATAGGATGTGCTGTCACGACCGCCCACCGTCCAGCCTCGAAGTGGGCGAAATCCGCCCAACAGGTGCGTTCTCCGGGGTGCTGACGGAACAGTACGACAGCCGTTCCATGCATTGCTACATGCAAATGGCTAGATCAATGAGAGCGGCTGGGCGGATTGCTCAGGCTCGATCGGACAGGCAGGATCGGACCCACGCCGGCTCGGTACCCCGCCGGCAGTCCGATGCTGCGCCGGTGTGCCGCCCCGGTTCGGGCCGGCGCACACTCCGGTCTCACCGCGGCGTCCGCCGGACCGGGTCGGGGCGGACGGCGTAGTCCGCGAGCGCGGGTTCGAGGGCGTCGAAGGCGACGTGCGCGTAGCCGGTGACGGCCCGCGCGATGTCGTCGTCGTGGTGTCCGGCGATGGTGCGGCGCATGGTCTCCTCGAACAGCAGCCGGTGGATGCCGGCCAGCTGCGCAGCGGCGACCCGGGGCAGGACGTCGTCCTCGGGGCTCCCGGTCTCCTCGGCCAGAGCGGCGGCCAGGGCCTTCTCCCGGTCGTCGTGGAACTCCCGGAGGCGGGCCACCAGGGCCGGGCTGGCGGCAATCATCCGGGCGAACGCGGGACCGGAGAACCCGATGACCGGGTCGTGGGCGGCCACCGCCGCGAGGTAGGCGCGGCGCAGCGCCGCCAGCGCCGACTCGCCAGGCTCGCGCTCACGGACGACGGTGGCGAGCTGCCGCACGAACACGTCGTGCATGTCCAGCGCCAGGTCCTCCTTGCGGGGGAAGTAGTTGGTGACGGTCATCTTGGAGACCAGGGCGGCGGCGGCCACCTCGGCGATCGTCACGTTGTCGAAGCCGCGTTCGAGGAACAGGCGGGTGGCCTGGCTCGAGATGTTCTCCCTGGTCTGACGCTTCTTCAAGGCCCTGAGGCCGGTGCTCTGCGCGGTCATGCCCGCACTATACCTGTGTCCGACCAAATTTTTTCCTTGACTCCTTTTTAGGTCCGGCCTAAGTTTAGGTCGTACCGGCGAACGGCCGGCACGGAAGGGAGCCGACATGCCCGCCCACACCCGCGACATCGTCACCGGCAAGCCCCGTCGCCCGCGCGTCGAGCGCGGCGTCCCGGCGCGACGGCCGCAGGTCCCCACCTCGTAGAGGGTGAACACCGCGGGCCCGACGATGGCCCGGCCCGGCTCGATGGAGAGGTGCGGCACGGCCAGCTTCTCCGCCGCGCACTCGCCCCGGCGGAGCCGTCGCCGC
>NZ_JBSSLX010000257.1:0-7239 GCF_053890995.1 Micromonospora sp. I033
AGATGGGTATAAGAGCCAGTGGTGGCGGTGGGCGGTCCCCGCGCCGGCCCCCCGCCACCATCCGGTCCCCCGTCCGCACCACCCGCTGAAGGTCCTGGTCCGCGCCGTCGCCAGGCAGCACCGCGCGCCGCCAGGCCACCCCGTCCGCCGAGTTCCACACCACGGCCGCCGATCCGGTACGCCCCGACGGCAGCACCGAGCCCACCATGAGCCATCCCGACGGGGCGGCCACGCCGTCCGCCGCCCAGGGCCGGCCCGACGCGTCCGTCGCCAGCCCCGGCACGCCGCTCACCAGCCGGAAGTCCGCCCCGTCCGGGGACACCCAGGCGGCCGCGCCGGTGGCCCGGTTGCCCGAGACCAGCCAGCCGCGCGGCCCGCCCGCGATCCGGCCCGTGTTCACGGCGTCCGCACCGCCGAACAGCTCGAACTCGGCCGGCACCTCGACAAGCGAGCCGTCCGCCACCTGCCGCCAGGTGCTGATCCGCGGATTGCCGTGCACCCCGCCGCTCTTGCCGCCCACCGCGGCCAGCCGGCCGTCCCGGCAACCCACCGCGGTCAACACGTTCTCCACGCCGTACGGGCTGCGCGGCACCGCCCGCAGCGGCCTCCAGGTGGCCGCGTCGGTGCTGGACCAGGCCGCCGGGTGCGTCATCCCCGCCGCGTCCACCACCGCGCCCACCACGAACCAGCGGCCGGCACAGGCGGCGGCGTCGCGCAGCGCCAGCCGCCCGGACAGCCCGGACGGGACCGGCAGGGAGACGGGCTGCCAGGCCGGACGCAGCGGCTCGGGCTCCGGCGCGGGGTCGGCCCGGCCGGACGAGCGGCAGGCAGCGAGCAGCACCACGAGCAGGCCGAGCACCGCCAGCGGACGCCGCATGGCGGCGATCGTATCGACCGGCCACGACGCGTGGAACCCGCCGAACCGCGCCCCTTCGGTCAGCGGGCGCGCCGGGTCGCCGGGCGGGAATCAGGAGGCGGGCTGGGCCACCTCGCCGCCGGCGGTCTCGGCCAGGATCCGCTCGGCGACCTCCTTCATGGTCATCCGGTGGTCCATGGCGGTGCGCTGGATCCACTTGAACGCCTGCGGCTCGGTCATCCCGTAGGTCGTCATGAGCGCGCCCTTGGCCCGCTCGACGGTCTTGCGGATCTCCAGCCGGTCGGTGAGGCCGGCGACCTCCGCCTCCAGCGCGGCGATCTCGGAGTAGCGGGACAGCGCGATCTCGACGGCCGGCACCAGGTCGCTCTTCTGGAACGGCTTGACCAGGTAGGCCATCGCACCGGCCGCCCGGGCCCGCTCCACCAGGTCGCGCTGGCTGAACGCGGTCAGGATGATCACCGGGGCGATCCGCGCGCCGGCGATCCGCTCGGCGGCGGCCAGCCCGTCCATGATCGGCATCTTGATGTCGAGGATGACCAGGTCGGGCTTGAGCTCCTCGGCGAGCTTGACGGCGGTCTCGCCGTCACCGGCCTCGCCGACCACCTCGTAGCCCTCTTCGACAAGCATCTCGGCCAGGTCCAGCCGGATGAGCGCCTCGTCCTCGGCGATCAGAACGCGCTTGCGCTCGGCATCCGTCTGCATCTCGGCCACGAGCCACTCCCACCATCGATCTCGGCACGGTCACCACCCATGCTCCCGCATGAGACTAGTCGGGTACAGTGAGCCACACCCTCCGCAGGGGTGACGCCGGGATGGAGGAATCGGCAGACTCGGATGCCTCAAAAGCATCTGCCCGAGAGGGCGTGCGGGTTCAAGTCCCGCTCCCGGCACTTTCTGTCATACACCTGTTCGATGATGCCGCTGTGCATCCTCCCGAAATGCGGGCGCGGGCCCGCGCTCTGCGCGCCCGGGGCCACGACATCCGGTCGGTAGCCCGCACCCTCTCCCTGCCCTACACCACCGTGTGGCACTGGTGCGTCGACCGGCCCGAGCCGGCGATGTTCGGCAGCGCCCTCCGCTGCTTCCGCTGCCGACCCGACCCGGAAAATCCGTCCGATCCGGCGGCCTACGCCTACCTGCTCGGGCTGTATCTGGGAGACGGACATCTGGTCACCACCGACCCGGTGCCGGTCCTCCGCGTCTACTGCGCCGACACCTGGCCGAACCTGATCGATCTCTGTGACGCGGCCATGCGGGCGGTGCTCGCCAACAAGGTCCAGCGGATCCAGAAGCGCGGCTGCGTCGCCGTGCAGAGCACCGCCCGCCACTGGCCCTGCCTCTTTCCGCAGCACGGGCCGGGCAAGAAGCACCAGCGGCCGATCGTGCTCGCGGACTGGCAGCGGGAGATCCTGGCCGCGAACGCCGGCCACTTCCTGCGGGGACTGTTCCACTCCGACGGCACCCGGTTCGCCAACCGGGTCACCGTCCGCGGCAAGGTGTACGTCTACCCGCGCTACATGTTCACCAACGAGTCGGCCGACATCATGCGGCTCTGCCAGTGGGGCCTTGACCTGCTCGGCATCGCCTGGCGGATGAACCGCCGCAACTCGTTGTCGGTGGCGCGGCGGGACGCCGTGGCGGCGCTGGACCGCCACGTCGGCCCGAAGTCCTGACCTCCCTCAGAGCGCCGCGAGCGCCTGGGCCAGGTCGACGCGCAGGTCCTCCGGGTCCTCCAGCCCGACCGAGAGGCGCAGCAGCCCGCCGTCCGGCTTGGCGTCACCCTCGACCGGCCGGTGGGTGAGCGAGGCCGGGTGCTGGATCAGCGTGTCCACCCCGCCGAGCGAGACGGCGTGGGTGATGAGCCGGCAGGCGCCGGCGACGGCGGCCGCGGCGGGGGCGCCGCCGCGCACCTCGAAGGCGAGCAGGCTGCCGGGGCCGGCCATCTGCCGGCCGACGAGCCCGGCCGGGTCGTCGACGCTGGGGTGGTGCACCCGGGTGACGGCGGGGTGGTCGGAGAGCCAGGCGGCGAGCTTCTCGGCGCCGGCCTGCTGGGCGCGGACCCGCAGCGGCAGGGTCTGCAGGCCGCGGTGCAACAGGTAGGCGCCGAGCGGGTGCAGGACGGCGCCGGTGACGGCGCGCACCTGGCGCAGCCGGGCCGCCCAGTCGGGGGCGCAGGCGACGACTCCGGCGAGCACGTCGCCGTGGCCGCCGATGCTCTTGGTGGCGCTGTGCAGCACGAGGGCGGCGCCGTGCCGGGCGGGTTGCTGGAGCACCGGGGTGGCGACGGTGTTGTCGACGAGCACCGGGACGTCGCCGGCGGCGGTGGCGAGGGCGGCGATGTCGACCAGGTCGAGGGTGGGGTTGGCCGGGGTCTCGACGACGACCAGGGCGGTGTCGGGGCGGATCGCGGCACCGACCTCGTGCGGCCGGGCCCAGGTGACCTCGGTGCCGAGCAGGCCGGTGGCGAGCACGTGGTCGGTGCCGCCGTAGAGGGGGCGGACGGCGACCACGTGCCGTTTCCCGTCGCGGGTGGCGGCGAGCAGGGTGGCGGTGAGGGCGGCCATGCCGCTGGCGAAGGCGACGGCCTCGGCGGTGCCTTCGAGCTGGGCGAGGGCGGTCTCGAAGCGGGCGACCGTGGGGTTCCAGAGCCGCTGGTAGACGGCGCTGCCGCCGGCGGGGAGGGTGCCGCCGGTGGCGAGGGTCTCGTAGTCGTCGCCGCCGCCGGCCACGGAGGGCAGCGGGTTGGTGGTGGAGAAGTCGATGGGCGGTACGTGGACGCCGAGGCCCGCGAGGTCCTCGCGCCCGGCGTGCACGGCTGCGGTGTCGACGGCGGTCATGGCGGAAGCGTCGAACATCAGGCCGCCACGGGGCAAGAGCAGCGAAGAAGATTCTGTGGGGACCTCTTCCGAGGGAGGGAAGTTCGGGGAAGGATGTTCACATGCCTGTCGCACCGAATGATGTACGGCCCTTCGCGGCGCTGGACGACGTCGACCGCGCGATCCTGGCCGAGCTGGCGGCGGACGGCCGGTTGCCGAACAACGCCCTCGCCGAGCGGGTGGGGGTGGCCCCGTCGACGTGCCTGACGCGGACCCGGGCGTTGCGCGAGTGCGGGGCGATCCGGGGGTTCCACGCCGAGGTCGACCCGGCTGCGGTGGGGCTCCCGTTGCAGGCGCTGGTGTCGGTGCGGTTGGCGGCGCACGAGCGGGCGGCGGTGGACGCGTTCCGGGCCCGGTCGGTGCGGCTGCCGGGGGTGGTGTCGGTGTTCCATGTCGCCGGCGCGGAGGACTACGTGCTGCACGTGCGGGCGGCGTCCGGGGACGCGCTGCGGGACTTCGTGCTGGACCACCTGGCGGTGGATCCGGCGGTGCAGCACACCCAGACGAGTCTGATCTTCGAGCAGGCGCGCGGTATGGGCTAGGGCACCCGAGGGAACAAATCCGGCGCGCCGCGGGTTGCTGTTGCGCGTGATCGACGTACCCCTGTCTGTTCTTGATCTTGCTCCGGTGGCCGCCAGCGGCAGTGCCGGCGAGGCGCTGCGGCACACCACCGAGCTGGCCCGCCGTACCGAGGAGCTGGGCTACCGCCGGTTCTGGGTGGCCGAGCACCACAACATGCCGGCGATCGCCAGTTCCGCGCCGGCGGTGCTGCTGGCGCACCTGGCGGCGCACACCTCGACGATCCGGCTGGGCTCGGGCGGGGTGATGCTGCCCAACCACGCCCCGCTGGTGGTGGCGGAGCAGTTCGGCACCCTGGAGGCGCTGCACCCGGGCCGGATCGACCTGGGCATCGGCCGGGCGCCGGGCACCGACCAGGTGACCGCGCTGGCGCTGCGCCGGACCATGGAGGGCCTGTCGGCGGAGCACTTCCCCCGCGAGCTGGCCGACCTCATGAACTACTTCAGCGGCGCGGAGCCGGGACCGATCACCGCGACCCCGGGCCGGGGGCAGTCGCCGGCCGTGTGGCTGCTCGGGTCGAGCGGATTCAGCGCCCAGCTGGCCGGCCTGCTGGGGCTGCCGTTCTCCTTCGCGCACCACTTCAGCGCGCAGAACACCATTCCCGCGCTCCAGCTCTACCGGCAGAGCTTCCGGCCGTCGCAGTGGCTGGAGCAGCCGTACGCGATGGTGGCGGTCAACGCGGTCTGCGCGGAGACCGACGAGCGGGCCGAGTGGCTGGCCGGTCCGGCCGGGCTGTCCTTCCTGAAGCTGCGGTCCGGGCGGCCGGAGCCGCTGGTCAGCCCGGCGGAGGCGGCGGCCTACCCGTACTCGGAGCTGGAGCGGGAGTTCGTGGCGCAGCGCCGGGAGGGTCAGGCGACCGGTTCGCCGGAGACGGTGGCGCGGCAGCTCGCCGCGCTGCTGGAGCGCACCGGCGCGGACGAGCTGATGCTGACCACGATGGTCTACGACGTGGCCGACCGGGTGCGCTCGTTCGAGCTGATCGCCGAGAAGGTGGCCGGTGGGCTGGGCCGGAAGGGCTGAAACACGCTCTTCATAGCCACGTCACCCCACCGTCGCGCAGCCCGCCTAACGTTGTCGCCGGTGGTGGTACGGCATCCCCGGTCGGGACGGGTCGGGAGTGCCGCGGTGTGGTGCACCGGGTCGCCGGCGGGCGGATTCCGCAGCCGGCGACCCGGTGCCTTCGCGTTCAGCGCAGGTAGATGTTCGGCGCGGGCGGGGTGCTCATGCCGTCGCCGAGGTGGAAGCCCGGGTGCGGCGGCTGGTTGTAGGCGGTGTTCTGCCAGGCGACGGCGACCCGGTACTGCGGGTCGTGCATGAGGGTCGGCAGGCGCAGCCCGGTCGGCGTGGGAGTGCTGTAGATGCGCAGCGCCGTGCTGTCACCGGTGCGCCAGACCACCTCCTCCCGCCAGTCGCCGAGGATGTCGCCGGAGAGCGCCGGGGTGGACTTGGTGCCGTTGTTCGAGGCGACGCCGCTGCCGGTGAGTAGCCGGGTGTCGCCCCCGGTGCCGTACTTGTCGATCCGGGTGCCGTCGAGGAGTTCGCGGACCGGGTCGCCGTCCCACCAGGCGAGGAAGTTCGCCGAGGAAGGCTTGCGGCCGACGTGCTCCCCCCTGGTGTTGAGCAGGCCGTCGACGGCGGAGGACCAGGACTCGGCGCCGGGGCTGCCGGCCCAGACGTCGGCGGAGACGCCGCGGCCGTTGTCGCCGCTGGGCGGGGTCTGCCAGAGCAGTTGGCCGGTGCGCGCGTCGGCCATCCAGGAGCTGGGCTTGCTGGCGTCCTCGTCGACCTTGAAGACCTCCAGTCCGGCGCGGGCCGGGTCGAGGTCGCCGACGTGCATCGCGTCGCCGTGGCCGTTGCCCGTGGACCAGAGCAGCCGGCCGTTGTCGTCGATGGCGGCGGCCCCGTACACGATCTCCTGGCGACCGTCGCCGTCCACGTCGGCCACGGAGAGGTTGTGGTTGCCCTGGCCGGCGGCGGCGCCGTTGCCGGACGCGTTCGAGTCGAAGGTCCACCGCCTGCGCAGGGTGCCGTCGCGGAAGTCCCAGGCGGCGATCACCGCGCGGGTGTAGTAGCCGCGGGCCATGACCAGCGAGGGACGCTGCCCGTCGAGGTAGGCGGTGGCGGCGAGGAACCGGTCGACCCGGTTGCCGTAGGAGTCGCCCCACGAGGAGACGGTGCCGCGCGGCGGGTCGTAGTCGACGGTGGACAGGGCGGCGCCGGTGCGGCCGTCGAACATGGTCAGGTACTCGGGTCCGGCGAGCACGTAGCCGCTGGAGTTGCGGTGGTCGGCCGAGGCCGAGCCGATCACCTGGCCGGTGCCGGAGCGGGTGCCGTCGGCGGTCTTCACGGCCACCTCGGCGTCCCCGTCGCCGTCGTAGTCGTACACCTGGAACTGGGTGTAGTGGGCGCCTGCGCGGATGTTGCGGCCCAGGTCGATGCGCCACAGCCGGACACCGGTGAGGGTGTAGGCGTCGAGGTGGACGTTGCCGGTGTAGCCGGACTGGGAGTTGTCCTTGCTGTTGGACGGATCCCACTTGAGCACGAACTCGTAGCGGCCGTCGCCGTCGAGGTCGCCCACGCCGGCGTCGTTCGCGGCGTAGGTGTAGGCCTCCCCGGCCGGGGTGGTGCCGCCGGGTGGGGCCTGGATCGGCACGTCCAGGTAGCCGGCCGCGAACTGGAGCGCCGGGGCGGAGGCCGCCTGCTCGGCGCCGTTCACGACGGCCCGCACCGTGTACGCCGACCCGGCCGCGGCGCCGCTGTCGAGATAGCTGGTGGCGCTGGTGATCGGGGCGCTGTTGACCCGGGTGCCGCCGCGGTAGAGGTTGAACGACACGCCGGTCGTCTCGGTGCCGAGCAGCCGCCAGGTGACCAGGTTCCCGCTGCCGGAGCGGACGCTGACCAGCCCCC
>NZ_JBSSLX010000258.1:0-7243 GCF_053890995.1 Micromonospora sp. I033
TGAAGCCGAGCAGCACACCGAGCCGGGCGGTCGCCGTCTGGGCGGCCGCCACCCCGGTGGCCGAGGAGACGTAGCCGGAGAGCTGGAGGACCAGGCCGTAGATGCCGGGGCCGAGCGCCAGGCCGAAGGTCTCCCCGGCGGTCCACAGCCCGGTGAACACGCCCGCCTGCCGCCGGCCGGTGCGCGCGGTGTCGTAGGCGATGCAGTCCGGCAGCATGGCCAGCGCGAAGACCTGCTGGCCGGCGTAGCCGACGCCGATCACCGCGACCACGGCGTACACCCCGGCGGCCGGCAGCGCGGGGGCGGCGACCAGGGCCAGCGCGCCGGCCGCGAAGAGCAGCGAGGCGGCGACCAGCGCGGCGCGCTTGCCCAGGCGGGCGCCGGCCCGGGTCCAGAGCGGCATGACCAGCAGGGCCGGGCCGACGAAGCAGGCGAAGAGCAGGGTCGGCCCGCTGTCCGGGGCACGGAGCACCTGGTCGGCGAAGTACTTCACCCCGGCCAGCACGGTGGCGACACCGGCGGACTGGATCACGAAGCAGACCAGCAGCACCCGGAACGGCCGGTTCCGGCCGGCGACCGCGAGCTGGGCGCGGAGGCTGGGCTCGCTCTCCCCCACCGTGCCGGTGGGCGCGGAGCGGGTGCCGAGGAAGACGCCGACCGTGCCGGCCACGATCAACGCCGCCACGAACAGACCCATCCAGCGGTGCCCGGGCACGCCGTCGCCGCCGGCGGTCACCACGGCCGGGGCCACCGCGCCGGAGACCAGGATGGCCAGCGCCAGCACCGCGATCCGCCAGCTCATCAGCCGGGTACGCTCCGCCGGGTCGCCGGTCAGCTCGGCGGGCATCGCCACGTAGGGCACCTGGAAGAAGGCGAAAGCCGTCGCGGTGGCCAGGAAGGCCAGCGCCACGTACGTCCCGGCGGCCGGGCCGGCCCCGAACGGCGCCGCGAAGATCGCGGCGAAGAGCACGGCCAGCGCCAGCCCGCCGCCGAGCAGCCACGGCCGGCGCGCGCCCCAGCGGGACCGGGTCCGGTCGGAGATCCGCCCGGCGACCGGGTTGACCAGCACGTCCCACGCCTTCGGCAGGAGCACCAGCAGGGCGGCCACGCCGGCCGCGACGCCCAGCGTGTCGGTGAGGTACGGCAGCAGGAGCAGCCCGGGCACCGTGCCGAACGCGCCGGTGACCAGCGAGCCCAGCGCGTATCCGGCGTGCACCCGGCGAGGCAGGCTCCCGCCCGTTTCCGTCATGGAGCCGAATGCTACTCACGTTATGTCGGCGGTCACATCCCCTCGTCGGGCGACCAGGCGGCCGCCGCCATGTCCACCCCGGCGGGGCGCAACGGGCAGCCCTCGGCGCGCAGCCGGGCCCGCGCCTCCACCTCGTGCCCCGGCGGCAGCCGGCCGGCCGAGTTCACCACCCGGTGCCAGGGCACCCCGCCCCCGTGCCGGGCCATGATCGAGCCGACCAGCCGGGCCGAGGCCCGCCCCGACCGGTCGGCCAGCGCGTCGGCCACCGCCCCGTACGACATCACCCGGCCGGGCGGGATCCGCTCGACCAGGTCCAGCACCGCCTCGACGTACTCGTCAGGTGTCACGGGCTGCCACGATATGGGAACGCGCCGGGGCGCGGCGGACCGCAGCGCGCAGAATGGTCGGGTGCGCGAAGCAGTCACCTCGGCCCGCCGGATCGTCGTCAAGATCGGCTCCTCCTCGCTGACCACCCCGGCGGGCGGCCTGGACGACACCCGGGTCGACGCGCTGGTCGACACGCTCGGCGCGCTGGCCACCGGGGGGCGCGAGGTGGTGCTGGTCTCCTCCGGCGCGATCGCCGCCGGCCTGGCCCCGCTCGGGCTGCCCCGGCGCCCCCGCGACCTGGCCACCCAGCAGGCCGCCGCCAGCGTCGGGCAGGGCCTGCTCATCGGCCGCTACGCGGCGGCCTTCGCCCGGCACCGGCTGACCGTCGGGCAGGTGCTGCTCACCGTCGACGACGTGACCCGGCGGGCGCACTACCGCAACGCCTACCGGACCCTGCGCAAGCTGCTCGACCTGCGGGCCGTGCCGATCGTCAACGAGAACGACACGGTGGCCACCGAGGAGATCCGGTTCGGCGACAACGACCGCCTCGCCGCGCTGGTGGCCGCCCTGGTCGACGCCGACCTGCTGGTGCTGCTGTCGGACGTGGACGCGCTCTGGACCGGCGACCCGACCCGCGCCGGCAGCACCCGGATCACCGAGGTGCACGGCGAGGGCGATCTGGCCGGGGTCGACATCGGCGGGGCCGGTCGGGCCGGGGTGGGCACCGGCGGCATGGTCACCAAGGTCGAGGCGGCCCGGATCGCCACCGGCTTCGGCATCCCGGTGGTGCTCACCGCCGCGCCGCTGGCCGCGCCGGCGCTGGCCGGCGACCCGGTCGGCACCTTCTTCCACCCGAACAGCCGGCGCCCGGCCGCCCGGCTCTTCTGGCTGGCGCACGCCACCGCGCCGCGCGGCCGGCTGCACCTCGACCCGGGCGCCGTGCAGGCGGTGGTCGGCCGGCGCAAGTCGCTGCTCCCGGCCGGGATCACCGCGGTGGACGGCGCGTTCACCGCGGGCGACCCGGTGGACCTGGTCGACACCGAGGGCGCGCCGGTCGCCCGCGGGCTGGTCAACTACGACGCGGTCGAGCTGCCCGGGCTGCTCGGCCGCTCCACCTCGGAACTCGCCGCGGCGCTCGGCCCGGCGTACGAACGGGAGGTCGTCCACCGCGACGACCTCGTGCTGCTGTGAGGAGTGCTGGCATGAGCGTGGTCGAGCAGGCCCGGCGGGCCCGGGGCGCGGCGGAGGCCCTCGCGGTCGCCACCCGCACGGTCAAGGACGCCGCGCTGCACGCGATGGCCGACGCGCTGGTGGCGCGTACCCCGGAGATCCTGACCGGGAACGCGGCGGACCTGGCGGCCGGGCGCGTGGCCGGGCTGAGCGCGGCCGTGCTGGACCGGCTGGCCCTCGACGAGGGCCGGGTGGCCGGCATCGCCGACGCGCTGCGCCAGATGGCCGCGCTGCCCGACCCGGTCGGCGAGGTGGTCCGCGGCGCGACCCTGCCCAACGGGCTGGAGCTGCGCCAGGTCCGGGTGCCGTTCGGTGTGGTCGGCATCATCTACGAGGGCCGCCCCAACGTGACCGTCGACGCGGCCGGGATCTGCCTGAAGTCCGGCAACGCGGCGCTCCTGCGCGGCTCCTCCTCGGCGGCGCACTCCAACGCGGCGCTGGTCGCGGTGCTCCGCGACGCGGTCGCCGGCGCCGGCCTGCCGGCCGACGCGGTGCAGCTCCTCGACGCCAGCACCCGCGACTCGGTCAAGGAGCTGATGCGCGCCCGCGGCCTGGTCGACGTGCTGATCCCGCGCGGCGGCGCGTCACTGATCCGCACCGTGGTCGAGGACTCCACCGTGCCGGTGATCGAGACCGGGGTGGGCAACTGCCACGTCTACGTGGACGCCGCCGCCGACCTGGCCAAGGCCGTGGCCGTCACCCTGAACTCGAAGACACAGCGCCTCTCGACCTGCAACACGGCCGAGTCGCTGCTGGTGCACGCGGGCGTCGCGGACGCCTTCCTCCCGGCCGTGCTGGCCGCCTTCGCCGACGCCGGGGTGACCGTGCACGGCGACGCGCGGGTGGCGGCCTACTCCGACGCGGTGGTGCCGGCCACCGAGGAGGACTTCGACACCGAGTACCTCTCCGCCGACATCGCGGTCGCGGTGGTCGACTCGCTGGACGCGGCCGTCGCGCACATCCGGCGGCACGGCACCGGGCACACCGAGGCGATCGTCACCGACTCCCAGCCGGCGGCCCGCGAGTTCGTGGCCCGGGTGGACGCCGCCGCCGTGATGGTGAACGCGTCCACCCGGTTCACCGACGGCGGCGAGTTCGGCTTCGGCGCCGAGATCGGCATCTCCACCCAGAAGCTGCACGCCCGCGGCCCCATGGGGCTGCCGGAGCTGACCAGCACCAAGTACGTGGTCACCGGCGACGGCCACCTGCGCTGAGGCGCCCGGCTCAGGCGGTGGGCGCGGCCGGCTCGGGCGGCAGCCGGTCGGCCGGCGGCGCCGGGCGCGGCGCCGGCACCACCGGCAGCGCGGCCGGCAGCGGCGCCACGAACGGCGCGCCGGAGACCGGGGCCTCGGGGGTGCTCGGGCGGCAGGCCCGGATCGCCCGCAGCGTGGTGTGCACGTCGAACTGGTGGCCGTCGTCGCTGTCCCAGCCGCCGTCGCTGCGCTGGGTCTCGGCGAGCCGCCGGCGGGCCGAGACCAGCAGCCACTGCTCCTCGCCCACGTCCACCCGGCGCAGCGTGGCGGCGAGCCAGGCCACGTCGGCCGGGGACATCTGCGGGATGCGCTCGGCCAGCACCGCCTGGATCCGGGCCGACTCGTAGTACATCTGCTGGCGGTGCAGCACGGCCGCGGCGAGCCAGCCGGCCGGCAGAAAGGACGGCCAGCTGCCGTCCGGCGCGAGCTGCGCGGCGAGCGCCTGGGCCGCCGCCTGCACCACCCCGGCGTACGCCCCGCCGACCCGGTGGTCGAGCGGGCCGGCGGCGCGGGCGTCCAACCCGGCCACGGTGAGCCAGAACCCGGCGTTGGCGGTCAGGAAGAGCCGGGCCTCGGGGTCCCCGGGAGTGGCCCACTCGGGGGCGAACCCGGCCAGCGACGGATCCTCGTCCCAGCCGCCGTCGGCGAGCTGGCGGGCGGCCAGCCAGTCCAGGGCGTGCCGGGCGGCGGGGCGGCCCAGCGCGCCGAGGTCGTCCAGCTCGGCCAGCCGGTAGCAGGTCGCGTCGACCGAGGCGACCTCGCCGTCGAGCACGGCGGGCCAGCCGCCGCCCTGCGCCTGCCCGGACTCGGCCGCCTCCAACAGCTCGGGCGGCACCGGGGAGCCGGTGCGCAGCCGGGAGAGGCGGGCGCGGTCCACCGCGTCACCATGCGCCACGACGAAGCCGATCGCCGCCTCCAGATCCACCACGGGAGCCACGCTACCGGCGCAAACGCGGTTACGCCTCGGTAGCTCGGCCAGGGGTGGCCCGGCCCACCGGCGGGTACGCGAAGGCCCTCCCGGCACACCCGGGAGGGCCCTTCGACGCGGGTGACCTCAGTACGCCGGCAGCGCCGGGTCGATCTGCTTGATCCAGGAGAGCACGCCGCCCTGGACGTGCACGGCGTCCCTGAAGCCGGCCGCCTTCAGCGCGGCGAGCGCCTCGGCGGAGCGGACGCCGGACTTGCAGTGCAGCACGATCTGCTTGTCCTGCGGGAGCTGCGCCAGCGCCTCGCCCGAGATGATGTCGCCCTTGGGGATCAGGGTAGCGCCGGGGATCCGGACGATCTCGTACTCGGCCGGCTCGCGCACGTCGACCAGGAAGATGTCCTTGCCGGCGTCCTGCCACTCCTTGAGCTCCAACGCGGTGATGGTCGAGTCGACGACCGCCTCCTGCGCCTCGTCGGACACCGCGCCGCAGAAGTCCTCGTAGTCCTCCAGCAGGTCGGTGACCGTCGGGTTCTCGCCGCAGAGCACGCAGTTCGGGTCCTTGCGGACCTTGATCTTGCGGTAGCTCATCTCCAGGGCGTCGTAGACCATCAGCCGGCCGACCAGCGGCTCGCCGATGCCGGCGAGCAGCTTGATCGCCTCGTTGACCTGGATCGACCCGATGGACGCGCAGAGCACGCCCAGCACGCCGCCCTCGGCGCAGGAGGGAACCATGCCGGGCGGCGGCGGCTCCGGGTAGAGGCAGCGGTAGCACGGGCCGTGCTCGGCCCAGAACACCGACGCCTGGCCGTCGAACCGGTAGATCGAACCCCAGACGTACGGCTTGCCGAGCAGCACGGCCGCGTCGTTGACCATGTAGCGGGTGGCGAAGTTGTCGGTGCCGTCGACGATCAGGTCGTACTGGGCGAAGATCTCGCGGACGTTGTCCCGGTCCAGCGCGGTGTTGTGGATCTCCACGTTGACCAGCGGGTTGATCTCGCGGATCGAGGCGGCGGCCGACTCGGCCTTGGACCGGCCGACGTCGGAGACGCCGTGGATGATCTGGCGCTGGAGGTTGGACTCGTCGACGGTGTCGAAGTCGATGATGCCCAGGGTGCCGACGCCGGCGGCGGCGAGGTACATCAGGGCCGGCGAGCCGAGACCGCCGGCGCCGACGCAGAGCACCCGGGCGTTCTTCAGCCGCTTCTGCCCCTCGACGCCGACGTCGGGGATGATCAGGTGACGCGAGTAACGGCGGATCTCGTCTACGGTCAGCTCGGCGGCGGGCTCGACGAGCGGGGGCAGCGACACGGTGGACTCCCCGGGATCGGCGGTGGGACCGCGCCATTGTCACTCGCGCCGGTAGGGATCGGCCATGATGAGGGCCACGTCGCCCGACATGCGGGAGCGGGAATAACTCAGAGCCCGTCGGTCGGCTCGCCCTCGTAGCGAACCCCGTCGACGTACGGCCAGGCGTTCGGCACGCAGCCGTCCAGCCCGTACGTCTGCTGCTGCATCACCGGCGCCGGCATGCCGGGCCCGGGGCAGGCCTGGTGCAGCTCGCCGAACTCGTGCCCGACCTCGTGGTTGATGACGTACGTCCGGTAGACCTCCAGCGGGGCACCGTAGTCGGGCACCGCCTCCATCCAGCGGGCCAGGTTGAGGATGACCCGTCCGGGCAGCCGGCAGGAGGTGTACCGCTCGGTGCTCAGTCCCCCCTCGGCGCACATCCGCTCCGAGGTGGCCGGGGTGGCCAGGTAGATGGTGAAGTCGGCGGCCGCCTCGGGCACCCGCTGCACCCGCAGCTCGCCGGAGGCGATCCAGCTGCGCGGGTCGCCGAGCACCGCGTCCACCGTGGCGGCGAACTCGTCGGCGTCCTGCCCGGCGTCCCGCTCGACCTCGACCCGGTAGCGGCGCAGCGGGCCGTCGTGGCCGCGTACCGGCGAGCGGCCGTCGGCCGCGGCGAAGCTGCCGGGGCCCGCGGTGGGGTACCCGCTCGGTGCCGTCCGGGGCCCGGCGCCGCCGCCGTTGGCCGGCGACGGGTCGGCGGCGAGCGGATGCCGGGTGGAGAGGTGCACCGGACCGTCCGGACCGCCCAGGCGGGTCACCCCGACCGCGCCGGCACCCGCGGCGAGCACCGCGGGCCCCCCCCCCCGGCCCCGGCGGCGCCCCGGGTGGCGGGGCCGGCCGCGGGTGCCGCCTCGGGGGGCCCGGCCGGCCCCGGCGCGCCTCCCCCCCGCCACCGCTCGCCCCCCGCCC
>NZ_JBSSLX010000259.1:0-7198 GCF_053890995.1 Micromonospora sp. I033
GCAGGCTGCCGAGGGCGGCGGGGACGAGCACGTCCACGTCGGCGGTCAGGCAGTTCTGCGGGCTGGCCCAGGCGGCGCCGGCGGCGCCGGCGAGCGCACGTCGACTGTCGTCGACGTCGCTTGTTACCAGCGTCGCGCGTGCGTCGGCGAGCATCCGCAGCACGTGGCCGCCGACGCGGCCAAGGCCGAGCACGGCGAAGCTACGCGTGGACAGGTCGGACGATCCGAACCGCTCGGCGCACAGCGCATGCAGTGCGGCGATGACGCCGACGGCGGTGTGCTCGGAGGAGTCGCCGCTGCCACCGGCGCCAACCGGCCGGCAGAACGCGTACTGCGTCCGCTCCGCGATCGTGACCATGTCGTCCGGGCCGGTGCCCACGTCCGGGCCGGTCGCGTAAGTGCCGCCGAGACCGGCGATGACGTCGCCGACGTCGTGCAGCACCGCCCGACGGGCGGCGCCGTCCAGTGTCATGCCGAGGGGCAGGGCGACGACGGTCTTACCGCCACCGTTGGACAGCCCCGCCAGCGCGCACTTGTCCGACATCGCGGCCGAGAGCCGCAGCGCGTCGTCCAAGCCGTCGCGCCAGTGTGGGTAGTGCGCCACCCGGCATCCACCGATGGCCTGGCCGAGCGCGGTGGAGTGCACCGCGACGACGATCGGCAGACCGGACTGTGCGCCCCGCCTGACGACGACGTGTTCGTGCATGGACTCGGTGTCAATGTCGGTCGCGACCATGATGGCTTCCCCCCGCATGCTCGTCGGAACGGGACCGACAGTAGGCACATGGCCGGCACCAACTGGCTCTCACCGAACGTCGTTCGGGAAGGTGGCAAGATCTCGGTCGTGGACGAACTTGATACGGCGATCATCCAGCATCTGCAGACACATGCGCGGCAGACCAACCGTGAACTGGCCCGCGCGGTCGGCATCGCGCCGTCGACCTGCCTCGAGCGCGTGCGGGCGCTGAGGGAACGAGGCGTGATCACCGGATACCACGCCGAGATCAGCCTGACCGCCCTCAATCGCGGCGTTCAGGCACTGCTGCACGTGCAGGTCCGGCCGCTGAGCCGCACCGTCATCGACGGCTTCAAGAAGTACGCGATGGGGCTTCCCGAGGTGCTGTCGGTGTTCGTCGTGGCAGGCGGCGACGACTTCCTCGTACACGTCGCCGTGCCCACCGTGGACAGCCTGCACGCCTTCCTCATGGACAAGTTCAGCGGACGCCGCGAGATCGTCGGCTTCCGCAGCTCAGTGATCTATCAACACGCCCGGAAACAGGTCATCGAACCACTCGACCTGTGAGCGAAAAGCGGCCGTCTGAGGTGAACCAAGGGCGACCAACGGTGGCGATCGCCGGGCAGCGTCCAGTGCTGGTCAGGGGCCGTTCGGTCCGATTGAAGCGGATACGCCTACGGCCTTCCACATTGCAACGCCAAGTGACGCCGTCGCCCCCGCTGGGCCGTCTCTAGGTGGTGAAGTCCGCAGGAGCACCCTCACCGACGCGACCGTCCACTGATTCGCGGAGGATGTCGGCGTGGCCGGTGTGCCGTGCGTACTCCTCGACCATGTCCAACAGCATGGCGCGCACGGTCGGGGTGCGACCGTCCGGCCACGTGAAGGACGCTGGTCCGTCGAGCCCGCGCTCCCTGATGACCTCAGCGACGAGCTTGCGCGACCGCTCGACCGCTTCTCGCCACAGCGCGTAGACGTCGTCCGGAAAGTCCAGCGCGCCGGTGCGCCATTCCCAGTCAGGATCGGCGTCGAAGTCCACGGCGTCCCACGGTGCTCCGTGGTCGAGTCCGGCAAGCTTGACAGCCAGCCAGTCCGCCTCGACCAGGGCCATGTGCTTGACGAGCCCACCGAGTGTCATCGCGCTGGCGGCCGTGGTCGCACGCAGACCCTTCTCGTCGAGCCCCGACGTCTTCCAGGCGAAGGTCCGGCGGTTGCGGTCGAGGACAGACAGCAGGGAGTCGGCCTCGGTGGGAGTTACGGACGGGGAATGCTCTGCAGCCGTCTCGCTCATGACCGGGAGCATAGCCAGATCGCTCGAGTCGTTGTGATCAAGTAGTGGCTGATCACCGCTCGTACCTGCTTCGATGTCTGGATCGGGCCGGACGAGGAAGCCGTCGCGAAGCGACCTGGCCGCTACCCACGCGCGCCGTGAGTCCGCCGGTGAGCCAGCACAGGGCGAGCGTCGCGAGGAGGCTCACGAGCGCGGGGATCTGCCAGAAGCGGGCGTCGGCGACTTCGTCCGGGGTCTCGGGTGCGATGAGGCCGCTGGGATCCACGAGCACGGTCATCCTGTCGCCAACGGCGAAGTCCTCCAAGCTTCGACAGATCTCGCCGAAGATGGGGCTGCCGTCGGTGCGCTGCAGGCGGTAGCAGTGCTCGTCGTCGCTGCTCCCGCGGTCGAGAAAGCGGCTGGCGTCGTGGTCCACGACGGTCGCCGCCACCGGTTCTCCCCGCACCGCCAGCACCGTGAGCCGGGGAGCGAACATCATCGCGATCATCAGGAAGAGGGACGCGACGAACGCGGCCATCGCGGCGGCCTTCACGACGAGCGAGGCGGCCTCCCACACGCCGACGGTCAGCACGAGTTGGCTGGCCACCAGCAGGGCGATGACCGACGAGATGACCGGCAGCCACTCCGACCACGCGAACAGATCAGTGACCGCCGCGACCCCGCCGGGCGCCGTGAAGCACGCAATCAGGGAAAGCCGGTGTCGGCGCGCGGTGTCGCCGTGAGGGCGGGACGGTGCCACGGCCTGGATTGTGGCCCGGGCTCGCAAGGGGAGCACTCCGCTGCTCTCGGGCCTTGTGTTTCGCCGGACAGGTCACCTGGTCGGGAACAGTTCAACGCGACGTGCGGGTGAGGCGCCGTCCGACGAACCCGGCCGCCGTCAGCAGGACGGCGACGGCCACGAGCGCGAACAGGGCGACACGTCGCGCACCCTGGTTCCCGGCGTCCTCCACCCCGGGAGCGAGGTGGTCGGGGTCGTAGCGGATGCGTACCCGGTCGCCCTCGTCGAGGTCGGGGCTGCAGCTCGTGCACTCCGCGGTCAGGGTGTCGCCGCCGGGGGCGGTGAACTCCACGGTGACCGTGCTGCCGCGCGGGAAGCGGTCGACCTGGACGACGGTGGCGTCCGTGGTGATGCCGCGCTTCGCGAGGCCGATCGCGGTCGTGCCGTTGTAGAGACCGACGCAGCACATGAAGGTGGCGCCCACGGTGAGGGCGATCAGCGCGCCGATCAGGTTGCGCCGGCGCGGGTCGAGGTGGTCCCGTCGTCCGTCCACGTCGCGATGCTAGGCGCCGGCGCCCCCACCCGGCTGCCCGGTCGCCTGGCCGGACGGCGTCCTCACCGGTGATGCAGCCGGTCGATCTCGGCGACCACGTGGTCCGCGTGCGGGCGTACCTGCGCCATCAGCTCGTCGCTCCAGGTCTCCTCGGTGTACCGGCGGTGGAGGTACAGCTCCCTGGCGTGGTCGAGGACGGGGCGGTGCGCCGGTGGGAGCCGGGTCAGGGCCCAGTCCGCGGCGGCGTCCTTGGATCTGATCTGGCCGGTGGCGAGGGTGGTCCAGATGCGGGCGAGGGTCAGCAGCACGTTGCGGGTGTCGTCGTCGAGGGCCTGGAGCAGGCCGGGGATGCCCGCCACGGTCGCCCGCACCAGGTCCGCGTGCGGTACCGGGTCGAGGACCTGCGCCGGTGGCGGACCGGTGAGCGGATGATCGCCGGCCAGCGCCATGGTGACGAGGAGGGCGAGGTCGGGCATCGGGACCGGCTGCGGCGGCCCGCCGGCCTCGAACTCCTGGCGTAGCCACTCCCCGTAGAGGAAGTCGCAGGTCGGCGGGAACCGCCAGGGGCGCACCGCCGACTGGACGACCACGACGAGTTCGACGGGGCGGGCCTGGTTCCGGGAGCCGGAGATGCCCAGGAGCCCGTTGAGGAGTTGGCGGCGCTCGGGATCGGTCATGGTGCGGCGGGACACGACGAGGACGTCCACGTCGCTGGCCGGTTTGAGGCCGCCGAGCACCGAGGAGCCGTGCAGGTAGCTGCCGATGACCGCCGGTCCCAGTGCGCGCCCGACCAGTGAGACGATCTCCTGAACCTGATCCATCGCGCCAGTGTCGACCACCGTGCGGTCACCCCGCACCGGCGTTTCCGCCGGATCGTGGAGAGTTGGCGTCCGCTTCGAACGACAACTCTCCGCGATCCGCGGGGATCAGTACGCGTAGGTGACGGAGATGGTGGCGGCGGGGCAGTTGTTGGCCCAGCTGGTCAGGGCGCTCTTCTCCGCACTGTCCACGGTGAGGCGCCACCGGGTCTTCACCGCGACCCACTCGCCGATGTAGCGGCAGCGGGCGGAGGCGTACGACGGCATCCAGGTGGCCGGGTCCTGGTCGCCCTTGGCCTGGTTGACGTTGTCGGTGACCGCGGCCAGCGCGCGCGAGTCGCCCAGGTCGTTGGCGTACGCCTGGCGGCGGCTGGTGGTCCAGTTGCGGGCGCCGGAGTCCCAGGCCTCGGCGAGCGGCACCATGTGGTCGATGTCGAGGTCGCCGGTGAGGGTCCAGTAGGCGTTGTCGTAGTAGGAGTACCAGCGGCCGCCGGAGAGGGTGCAGGTGCCGCTGATCGTGGGCTTGGTGGTGGCCTCGGTGTAGAGGACCTCGTTGCGGGTGTTGCAGCCGTCGCCGTCGGCGTCGATCCAGTGTGGGAAGAGGTCGCGGCTGTAGCCGGTGCGGACCTCGGTGGCGACGGGGAGGGCGGCGACGGCGGCGGTCAGCGAGGCGGAGTAGCTGGCGGCCCAGGCGGGCTGGGTGAGGCCGAGGGTGGCGGCCAGGATCGCGGCGAGGCTGATGGCCGTGGCGCGCAGCGTGCGGGTCATGGGACTCCATCCGGATGGGATTGTCAGGTGCTGGCACCCATATAGACAGAGCTGGAAGTAATGGTCTAGATCAAGTTCCGTGAACAGTGGATGACCGGAATCGGACGGAGGCCGCTTCCGGCGCGGAACCGGGCGGACGAGCGGCCGGGCAGGTGTGTGTCGGCCGGGCCGGGGTAGACGCCCGGGGCAGCGGCGAGACGAGGTGGGAGGACCGGTGGACTCGTACCCCGCGGTGGAGGACCACGGCCTGATCGGCGATCTCCAGACGGCGGCGCTGATCACCAAGGACGGCACCCTGGACTGGTTCTGCGCACCCCGGTTCGATTCGCCGAGCATCTTCGGCGGCCTGCTCGACCGGCGACGCGGTGGGTATTTCCAGCTCTCACCGGACGGTGTCGACTACACCAGCAAGCAGCTCTACCTGCCGGGGACCCCGATCCTCATCACGCGCTTCCTCAGCGCGGACGGGGTGGGCGAGCTGGTGGACTTCATGCCGGTCGCGGGTGACCGGGCCACCGGCCGCCACCGCCTGGTCCGGATGCTGCGGATGGTGCGCGGCAGCATGCGGTTCCGGTTGGAGTGCCGCCCCCGGTTCAACTACGGGCGGGACCGGCACGAGATGGAGGTGCACCCGACCGGCACGGTCTTCCGCAGTCCCGCGCTCTCGCTCACCCTGCATCCCATCCGGTACGACGACCGCCTCTCCGAGGAGCACGAGCGCGAGCGGACCGAGGAAGGCGTCCACCTGGTCGCCACCCTGCACGAGGGTGAGGCAGGCGGCGTGGTCCTGGAGACGGGGTCCCCGGGACCGCCGCGGACCTACCCGCCGGAGGAGGCCCGCGAACTGCTCGAACAGACCCGCGACTACTGGCGGGGCTGGATGGGCCGCTCCTGCTACACCGGGCGGTGGCGGGAGATGGTCGAGCGGTCGGCCATGACGCTCAAACTCATGACGTACGCCCCGACCGGCGCGCTGATCGCCGCCCCCACCGCCGGGCTGCCCGAACGGGTGGGCGGCGAACGCAACTGGGACTACCGCTACACCTGGATCCGGGACGCGTCCTTCTCGGTGCACGCCCTGCTCAGCCTGGGCTTCACCGACGAGGCCTGGCAGTACCAGCACTGGCTCGACGACCGGATCCGGGAGGCCGATGCGGAGGGTACGCCGCTGCAGATCATGTACCGGGTCGACGGCTCACCGGACCTCACCGAGGAGGTGCTCGACCATTTCGAGGGCTACCGCGGGTCCGCCCCGGTGCGGATCGGCAACGGCGCGGCCAACCAACTGCAACTCGACGTCTACGGCGAGGTGCTCAACTCCCTGTACCTCGCCAGCGATCGTGGCCTGAAGGGCTCCTACGAGGGCTGGCGGAGCCTGGTCCGGGTGGTGGACTGGCTCTGCGCGCACTGGGACCAGCCCGAGGACGGGATCTGGGAGACGCGGGCCGGCCGCCAGGACTTCACCTACGGGCGACTGATGTCCTGGGTGGCCCTCGACCGGGCCGTCCGGCTCGCCCACCGGCACGGGCGCCCCGCCGACCTCGTCCGGTGGACGGAGACCAGGAACCGGATCTACGAACAGATCATGGCGCGCGGCTACCACCCGGGACGCCGGACCTTCGTCCAGCACTACGCCACGGACGTGCTCGATGCGTCCCTGCTCGCCATGCCCTCGCTCGGCTTCGTGGCGCCCACCGATCCGATGTGGCAGGCGACGCTGCGGGCCATCGACGGCGAACTCGTCTCCGACAGCCTGGTCTACCGCTACGACCCGGCCGCCACGGCGGACGGCCTCGCCGGCAGGGAGAGCACCTTCACCATGTGCACCTTCTGGTACGTGCAGGCCCTCGCGGAATCCGGTCGGCTCGACGACGCGCAGCTCACCTTCGAGAAGATGCTCACCTACGCCAGCCAGCTCGGCCTCTACTCCGAGGAGATCGCCCCGACCGGAGACCAGGCCGGCAACTTCCCGCAGGCGTTCAGCCACCTGTCCCTCATCAGCACCGCGGCGAACCTCGACCGGCTTCTCGACGGCCGCCGCTGACCACTCGGAGAGAAACCCGCTGTACCGACCGGTCCGGCCCGCTACGGTGACCGAAGTACGGGTTACCGGCCCGGCCCGGGCGGGTAACCGGCCCCCCCGACCAGCAGCGCGGGGCCCCGGCCGCCGTCCACGCGACCGCAGCCCCGGAGATGCGGCTGTGACGCCCGAGGACGAGCATGGGGGTACGACGAAAGGGGCGGAGATGACCGACGACATCGCTTCGGAGGTTCCGCCGGACCCGGCTCCCGTGCTGAGCGCGCCGGCCGGGCCACC
>NZ_JBSSLX010000260.1:0-7141 GCF_053890995.1 Micromonospora sp. I033
ATCCGCAAGTCCCTCGGCACCGGCGCCCTGTTGGTGTTCAGCGCCACCGCCTCCTCCCCGATGGCCGTCCTCGCCGGCGCGATCGTCGCCACGTACGCCTCGACCGGCGTCACCGGCACACCGCTCGGCTTCCTCGTGATGGCGGCCGCGTTGCTCTTCTTCTCCGTCGGCTACCTGGCCATGGCCCGCTACGTCTCCAGCGCCGGGGTCTTCTACGCGGCCCTGGCGGCCGGCTTCGGGCGGTTCTGGGGCGTGGTCGCCGCACCCGTCGTGCTGCTCGGCTACAACGCCATCCAGATCTGCCTGTACGGGCTTCTCGGCGCGGTGGTCAGCGACAGCCTCGGCGGCACCTGGTGGGCCTGGGCCCTGCTCGCCTGGGCCGGGGTCGCCCTGGTCGGCGTGCTGAAGGCACGGATCAGCGTCGGCCTGCTGGGCGCGGTGCTGGCCGTCGAGGTCGCGGTGATCCTGCTCTTCGTGCTCATCTCGTTCACCCACCCGGCCGGCGGGTCGGTGAGCTTCGTACCGCTGGCCCCGGGCAACCTGCTGGTGCCCGGCATCGGCGGTGTGGTCGCCTTCTGCGCGGCCTCGTTCGTCGGCTACGAGTCGGCCGCGGTCTACTCCGAGGAGTCCCGGTCGCCGCAGGCGGTGTCCCGGGCCGCCTACTCGGCGCTGATCCTGCTGGGCGTCCTCTACGCGCTCGCCGCCTGGGCGATGGCCGTGGCCGTCGGCCCGGACCGGGTCGTCGAGGCGTCCCGCGACCCGAACGCCGGGCTGCCGTTCTCGATCCTCCAGGCGCACGCCAGCCCGGTGCTCGGCGGTGTCGCGACCGTCCTGGTGGTGACCAGCGTGTTCGCGGCCATGGTCAGCTTCCACAACTCGATCGCCCGGTACGCCTTCAGCCTGGGGCGGGAGCGGGTGCTGCCGGCGGTGTTCGAGCGGGTCGGCCGGGGTGGCTCGCCGGTCGCCGGGTCGGCGCTCCAGTCGGCGATCGCCCTGGCGGTCATCCTGGTCTTCGCGCTCACCGGGGCCGATCCGGTCGCCATCATGTTCAGCTGGCTCTCCGGCGTCGCGGCCATCGCGGTGCTGCTGATGATGGCGGTCACGTCGGTCGCCACGATCGCCTTCTTCCGCCGGGGCGGCGGCGACGAGAGCGCGTGGCAACGCACGGTGGCGCCGTCCATCGGGGCGGCGCTGGTCGGCGCGGCCCTGCTCACCACGCTGGTCAACCTCTCCGCCGTCCTCGGGGCGCCGCCGGGCTCGGCCACGAAGTGGCTGGTGCCCGGCGCCGTGGCGGCCGCCGCGGCGGTGGGTCTGGTCTGGGCGGCGGTGCTCGCGGCCACCCGCCCCGAGGTGCTGGAGAGCGTCGGGCAGGGACAGCCGCGCCCGCTCGCGGTGATCGAGCAGGATCTGGTCGGCCGTTCCCTCTAGGACGCCGGACGCGCGCGGCTCACCCCCGCTGCCCGGGGGGGGTGGGCCGTCGGCGTGTTCAGCGGCGGCGCCGGCCGACCGTGGACCCGGCCATCGCGAGCTTGCGTTCCTGGCCGGCCAGCACCAGCCGGTTGAGGTGCTGCAACCAGCGCCAGGCCGGGTGGACCTGCTGCTCCGGGGTGAGGGGGAGCCAGCTGCGGTACTCCACGCCCCCGCCGCTGGAGTGCGGCGCGGTGGAGTGCACCAGGATCTGCTCGTGCGCCCGCGCCGGACGCTCGACCACCAGCAGGGTGTCGTCGGACATGACCACCAGGTTCCGCCCGGGGATGCCCGTCCCACCGACCCCGGCCGGCTCGGCGGCGGTGTCGCCGAGCAGGGTCGACACGGAGACGCCGGCGTAGCGCGCCTCGGCGGGTATCGGCTCGCCGGCCTGGGTCATCTGGGCGACCGGGTCGAAGACCCCACCCCCGCCCAGGTAGCCGTCGGCGATCTCGCACAGCTCGGCGAGCAGCGCCGGCAGGTCCTGCACCTCGCTGCCGTCCCGGAACAGCCGGGAGGCCGCCTTGATCTCGTAGTAGGGCTGGCGGGGGTTGGCGAACCGGGGGTCCGGGCTGGCGTAGAGGAAGAGCAGCGCGTGCGGCCCGACCGGCTTGGTCCGCCGCAGGTCCCAGTAGTGCGAGGCGTGCAGCGCGTTCGCGTACTGCACCCGGTGCACCACCGCTTGGCGTATCTGGTGCTGGACCGCCTGGCTGGCGGGGCCGTCGGCGGTCGGCCCGGCCGCGTCGGCCGCCGACCAGCTCGCCGGGGCCGGCCCGGCTGCGGCGTAACCGGGGGTGCTCGGCGGGTGGTAGCCGGCCGGTGCCACCGGGTGCGCCGGTGCGGCGGCGGGGTGGACCGGCGCCGCGGCGCCCAGCCCGGAGATCCGGGCGGCGCCGCCGTGGCCCCGGGTCTCCGGCGGGGCGTACCGGGGGGTGGGAGCCACGGGAGCGCCGAAGGTCGGCGGAGCGGGCGCGCCGTGGGCCGGGGCCGCCGGGACGCCCGGGCCGGACACGTCCGAGGTCGGCGCGGCACCGGCCAGCCGGTGGCTTCCCCAGCGCGCCGGCGGCCTGACCGGCGGTGTCGGCGGGTACGTCGGCCGGTCGGCCGCCCGGTGGCCCCAGCTGTCCTGTTCGGACGGACGCGGCAGCGGCGAGGGGTGATCCTGCGACACGTGGCAGCTCCTGGCTAGCGGGGATTCGCCCGGCCGATGATTTCACTGAGTGCAGGCCTTATCAACTGTCCGCGAGCATTCGCCGCACCTCGGGGCTGATCCGCGGCTCAGGTCGTGCCACCCGTCCGGAACGGCCGCCACCGGCCCTACCAGCGGTTTCGCCGGAACGTACGGTCGATTATGGACAATTGGTGGCCAAACTCGGAATGCTTGCCCACGCTCCGTCAGTCATGGTCCACTCTGTGCGCTGTGCGCCGGGACGATGAGGGAGCCTCGTGTTGTCAGCCGACCCAGGCCGTGACGGTTCGACCACCCGTCGCGACGAACTCCTCGCCGAACTCGACGCGGTCCGCTCGGCCGCGGCGGCCGGCCGGGAGACGCACGTCGGTTTCCCGGTCGCCACCGACATCGACTACAGCCCACTGGCGCCGCTGTTCGGCTCGTTGCTGAACAACATCGGCGACCCGTGGACCGATCCGGCCGGCGCCAACCACACCAAGCGCTACGAGCGGGAGGTGCTGGACTGGTTCGCGGACCTGTTCCAGGCCCCGGTCGACGACCGGTGGGGCTACCTCACCTCCGGCGGCACCGAGGGCAACCTCTACGCCCTCCACCTGGCCCGGGCCCGGTTCCCGAAGGCGCTGGTCTACCACTCCGCCGAGGCCCACTACTCGCTGCCCAAGTGCGTCGACATCCTCGGTCTGGATCCGGTGGTGGTCCGCGCCGACGAGCGCGGCGAGATGGACTACGACGACCTGGCCCGGATGGTCGACCGGCACCGGGACCGGCCGGCCATCGTGGTGGCCACCTGCGGCACCACGATGACCGAGGCGGCCGACGACGTGCCGCGGATCCGGCGCCTGCTCGCCCGCACGCCGGTGCGCCACCACCTGCACGTCGACGGGGCGCTCGCCGGGGTCCCGCTGGCCCTGGCCGACGGCGGGGCCACGCTGCGGCTGGACGCCACCGCGGACAGCATCGCCGTCTCCGGCTACAAGTTCCTCGGCACCCCGGTGCCGTGCGGCGTGGTGCTCACCCGGCGCACCCTCCAGCAGCAGCTCGCCCGGTCCCCCAACTACACCGGCACGGTGGACACCACGATCAGCGGCTCGCGCAGCGGCCACCCGGCGCTGCTGCTCTGGTACGCGATCCGCAGCCTCGGCCACGACGGCCTCCGGGAGCGCGCCGAGCGGGCCCGCGAGCTGGCCGCGTACGCGGTCGAGCGGCTCAACGCGGTGGGCTGGCCGGCCTGGCGGCACGGGCACGCCTTCACCGTGGTCTTCCCCACCCCGCCCCCGGCCGTGACGGCCAAGTGGGTGCTGGCCAGCAGCGCCGGTCGCAGCCACCTGATCTGCATGCCCGGCGTCACCCGCGAGGCCGTCGACGCCTTCGTGGCCGACGTGGCCCGCGGGGCGCCGCGCGACGCACCGCCCCGACAGCGGGCGCGGCAGGCTCTGGTCCGCTGAGCCGTCGCGGGCACTGAGGCCCGAGGCGCGCGGCCCGAGCGCGGTCAGGCGGTGCGGATGACCGTGCAGATGGCCGGGCCGTCGTCGGTGGCCCGCAGCAGGTAGCGGTAGCGCTCGCCGGGCACCGCCCGGCCCTGGCTGTCCAGGAACTCCCAGCGCACCGCCACCTCGGTGAGCAGCGCGGACACGGCCTGCACATCCTCGATCTGCGCGTGGGCCGCGACCAGTTCCCGCTCCTGGTAGTCGGGGGCCGCGCCGACGAAGCTGAGCGCCACGGCCGCGGGCGACGTGAACGAGAAGCTGTAGGTGTCGGCGACCACCAGCCCCGGCAGCGCGTAGCAGCCGGCGATGGCGGGCACGTCGGCGGTGGTCAGCGCCACGCCGTACCGGTCGAAGAAGTCGGCGAGTGTGTCGAGGTCCGTGGAAGCCGTCACGCCGCTCACCATTACCGGACGGCGGGCCCGGCAAACCTGGTCAGCGGGGCGGGATGCGGACCTCGATCTCCGCCCCGAGCTGCGCGCCGCCCGTGAGGTCGAGGTCGTCGCCGCTCCAGAACCGCCCCGGGTCGTACCAGTTGGGACGGCGACCGGCGGGCAGCAGCCCCATCGCCTCGTAGGTCACGGCCACCACCTCCGCGCAGTACGCGGTCTCCAGCGCCCGGTCGCGGACCGGCACCCCGCCACCGTCGGGCATGGAGCGTCGGCCGGGGTGCAGGTTCGGCACCCGGCCGCGGGCCCAGCGCCAGGCGAGCTGCGCGGTGGACGGGAACGGGGTGCCGTCGAGGCGCGCCACGGTCCGCAGCACCGCCTCCTCCATGGCGGTGTCCGCCGGCGGTTCGAGCTGGCGCAGCCACGCCCGCTGGCCGTAGCGGTTGGCCCAGACGCAGACCGCGTCCCGCAGGTCGTGCAGCTGCACGCCGCGCTGGTGGGTGCCGGTCCACATGTCCGGCAGCGAGCGGCCCAGCTCGGCGTGCCACATCAGCGGCGGCATGTCGTCGAGCACCACGGCCATGCCCACGTGGTTGACTGGGCTGTTGGTAGTGAGCTGGATGGCGCGGTCCGGCACGCTGCGCCCGCGGAAGACCCACAGGTCGCCGGTGCGGGTCAGCTCCACCGCCTCGTCCAGGCTGATGCTCATGGAGGACTACCCTATGCCGAAGCGGCAACGGATGCGGTGGTGGAAACTGCTCGGCCTGGCCGGCCTCGCCGGCGTCGCGGCGACCGGCGTGGTGGTGGCCCGGGCCGAGCGGCGGCGCCGGGCGTACACCCCGGAGGAGATCCGGGACCGGCTGCGCGAGCGGCACGCGAAGGCCGGCGACCGCCCCTCCTGACCCACCGCCGGCTCAACGGTCGGCGCGCCGCACCGCTTCGTCCAGGGCCTCGGGGGTCCGACCGACCAGCGCGCTGCCGTCGTCCAGCAGCAGGATCGGGCGCTGGATGAGCTCGGGGTGCGCGACCATCGCGGCGATCCAGCGCGGCTCCGTGGCGTCGTCGCGGGGCCAGTCCGCCATGCCCAGCGCGGCCGCGGCCGGCTCGCCGGTGCGGCAGATCTCCCAGGCGCGGGCGTCCAGCCGGCGCAGCACCTCGGTCAACTCCTCCGCGCTCGGCGGCTCCGCCAGGTACGCCCGCAGCCGGTAGGGCACCCGGGCCTCGTCCAGCGAGGCGCGGGCCGTGGCGCACTTCGAGCAGGCCGGGTTGTTCCAGATCTCCATGCCCGACATGGTGGCACGCCCACTGTGGAGGCCCTGACGGGGCAGCGGAGACCCCGCGATGTCGCCTAACATGAGCGCCATGCAAAACAGTTTCTGGGAGACACAGTTTGTTCTCGACCCACCGCCGGCCCCGGTCGAGCGGCACGGCGAGGTCGACCTCTACCTGCCGACGGGCGACGGCCCCCGGCCCGCGGTCGTCCTGGTGCACGGCGGCCCACTGCCCCCCGGCGCGCCCGACCCGCGGGAGTGGCTGCTCTACCAGGGCTACGGCGCGCTCCTCGCCGAGCAGGGCGTGCTCGCCGCGATGCCCCGGCTCCCCCTGCACACCCCCGACGACCTGCCGACCGCCGCCGCGCACCTCGCCGGCACCGCGGACCTGCTCCGCGCCGACCCCCGCGTCGACCCGGACCGGCTGGCGCTCTGGTTCTTCTCCGGCAGCGGCCTGCTGCTGGCCGACTGGCTGCGCGACCCGCCCCCGTGGCTGCGCGGGCTCGCCGCGACGTACCCGCTGCTCGCGCCCCTGCCCGGCTGGCCGGTCGACCCGCGGTTCCACCCACTCGACGCACTCGACCAGGCCGGTGATCCGCCGCCGCTCGTGCTGACCCTGGCCGGCCGGGAACGCCCCGAGATCGCCGCCACCAGCGAGGCGTTCACCGCCGCAGCGGCCCGTCGGGGGACGCCGGTGCGGATCGTGGCCGTACCGGACGGCCGGCACGGCTTCGACGCGCTGGACCACACCGAGGAGTCCCGCGCCGCCGTCCGCACCGTCCGCGACGCCCTCCTCACCCTCCTCACCGCTCCCTGACCCCCGGCCGGACACCATGCAGGTCTCCGCGCACCTCCCATGGCGTTCCACCCGGCCGACCGCGCCCCTGCGATCCCCGCCCCCGATCACGCCGTCTGCCCGCTTCCGGCGGGTGGCGGAGCCGGCGGGCCTGGCTACCGGACCGGATCTTGGACAGTTTCCGTTCGCTGCGAACAGCAACTGTCCAAGATCTCGGAGGGCCGACTCCGGTTCGGTGGGGTGGAGGTGTCCAGGCTGCGTGATTGCCGCCGACTACGCCGACGTGGTGAGCGTTTCCGGTGGCTACGGGTCAACGACGGTATGCGCGGTGTGGGGTGGGTGTCCGCTTCACTGGGCGGACGTGGGTCAGCGCCGGCGGGCGTGGTGTGGGGTGGATGTCCGGTTCGTGGCGGCCGATGGTGACCCGCTGTCCGGTTTCGGGCGGTGTCGTCGGGTGGTCGGGGCCACTGTCGGGGCGGAATCGTGGCGGGGGGGGGGGCGCTGGTGCCGGCGGTGCGGGGGGGCACCCCCTCCCCCCCCTG
>NZ_JBSSLX010000261.1:0-7134 GCF_053890995.1 Micromonospora sp. I033
GGCCCGGCGGCGAGCACCAGCCGCGTGCCGGCGGCGGTCCCGGCGACCAGCACGGCGACGGTCAGCGCCCCGAGCGCGGCCCGGTGCCGGGCACGGCGGTCGGCCCGCCGGCGGATCCGGTCCGGGGCCGGGAGCACCCGCTCGTCGGTGTCGGCGGCGAGCGCCCGGTAGAGGCGGTTCAGGTCACGCGACATCATTCACCTCCAGCTGCTCGTCGGCCACGCCGGGCAGCAGCTCGGCCAGCCGGGCCCGGCCGCGGGACAGCCAGGACTTCACGGTGCCGGTGGGGACAGCCGCCTCCCGGGCGATCTCCTCCACCGACAGGTCGAACAGGTAGTGCAGGGCGAGTGCCTGCCGGTACCGGGCGGGCAGCTGCCGCAGCGCCCCGACCAGCAGCACGGTGTCCTCGCCCGGCGGCCCGACGTCGTCGGGCGGGCCGGTGCGGCTGGCCGCGATCCGCCAGCCGCGCAGCCGCCGCCAGCGGTCGGTGGCCAGCCGGTTGATGACCAGCCGCAGCCAGGCCTCGGGTGCGGGGTGGGTGGCCAGCTTCCCCCACTGCCGCCAGGCCCGGGCGTACGCCTCCTGGACGAGGTCCTGGGCCTCGCCGGGGTCGCCGGCCACCGCGCAGCCGTACCGGAGCGCCCGGCCCGACGTGCTGCGGTAGAAGTCGTCGAAGCTGTTCACGTCGCGCATCTGGATTCCCGCCTCCCTCACGCCCACCTGCACTGATGACGGTGAGGGCGGGCGCCGGGTTGCGGGCGTTCCGTCCGGAACACGACACGAGCCCGTGGTCCGGACCGCTACGGGTCACGGACCACGGGCTCGCGTGGTCGGCTCCGGGTCAGCCGTTCGGTGACGGCGAGACCGAGGGCGAGGCCGGCGGCGACGCCGAGGGGCTGCCGCTGGGGCCGGGTGCGGGCGGCGGGTTGGCCGCCGCCTGCGCCTGCTGGAACGCGGCCATCGCCTCGTCCAGCGCCTTCAGCGCCCGCCCGTACCGCTCGAAGTCGCCGGACGCCTGCGCGGCCTTGACCTCGGCGATGGCGCTCTGCACCTTGCCGGCCGCCTCGGCCAGCTCACCGGTGAGCACCGGCGGGGTGGTGCCGCCGGTGGTCGGCGGGTTGTCGCCGGTGGTCGGCGGCGGCGGAGCGCCGGAGCCTGCCCGCTTGCCCTGCTCGACGAGCTGCTTGATGCCGTCGCTCAGGTTGTTGGCCAGCACCACGTACGAGCCGCCGTCGCCGTAGGAGAGCAGCACCTTCTGCAGCAGCGGGTACGCGTCCTGGTTGCTGCTCTTCACGTAGACCGGCTCGACGTAGAGCATGCCGTCGGCGAAGGGCAGCGACAGCAGGTTGCCGTACTGCACCTGCGCCTGGTTGGAGGAGAGCAGGTTGAGCTGCTGCCGGATGTCGCCGTTGTTGGTCATCTGCTGGTGCACCTGCACCGGCCCGGAGATCCGGGTCTGGTCCGGCAGCTCCAGCACCTCCAGCTGGGGCCGGCCGTCGACGTACGACCCGGAGACCAGTGCCGCCAGGTTCTGCCGCCCGTTCGGGGTGAGCGCGGCGGTGAGCTGGAAGCGCGGCCCCTCCTGCCCGGGGAACTGGGTGAAGAGGTAGTAGGGCGGCTGCTTCTGCCCGCTGTCCGGCGCGTCCGGCACGTTCGGCACCTGCCAGAAGTCCTGGCCGGAGTAGAAGTCGCCGGGGTCGGTGACGTGGAACTTGGTGAGCAGGTTGCGCTGCACCTTGAACAGGTCGGCCGGGTAGCGGAAGTGCTCGGCCAGCTCCGGCGGGATGTCGCCCTTGGGCAGCACCAGGTCGCCGCCGAACGCCTTGTTCCACGCCTTGAGCACCGGGTCGGTGTCGTCGAAGTTGTAGAGCTTGACCGTGCCGTCGTACGCGTCGACGGTCGCCTTCACCGAGTTGCGGATGTAGTTGACGTTCTCCCGGGCGAGCTGGAAGGTGCCCCGTCCGGTCAGCTCGTCGGCCGTCTCGGCCTGCAGGTTGACCCGCTCGGCGTACGGGTAGGTCGCCGCGGTCGTGTAGCCGTCGATGATCCAGAGGACCCGGCCGTTCACCACCGCCGGGTACGGGTCCCCGTCCAGCGTGAGGAACGGCGCGACCTTCTCCACCCGGTCCCGCGGGTTGCGCACGTAGAGCAGCTTGGAGTCGTCGTTGACAGCCTCGGAGAGCAGGAAGTTCGACTCCTGCTCCTTGATCGCGTAGAGCAGCCGCCGGGTGAACGAGCCGATCTCGACGCCACCCTCGCCGGTGTAGGTGTAGTACTGCTCGCCGCCCGTGGAGGTCGGCCGGTCGAACTCGACGTTGCGGTCGCCGGTCTGCCCGACGATCGCGTAGTCGTCGGGCTCCATCCGCTCGCCGTAGTAGATCCGCGGCTGCTTGGCCGGGATCTGCTCGGCCTGCGAGGAGCACGCCTCCTGGGCCTTCTCACCGAGGAAGCCGGAGACGAAGTACGGCTGGCCGCCGCAGACCACCTGGTTCGCCGGGGCGGCGACCATGCCGTAGCCGTGGGTGTAGACGGTGTGCCGGTTGATCCAGTTGCTCTGCTGGTCGGTCAGCTCGCCGTAGTTGATCTCACGGACGCCGACCACGTAGTCGGAGGTCTTGCCGCTGGCCGCGTACCGGTCGATGTCCAGCTTCGGGCCGAAATCGTAGAAGCCGCGGACCTGCTGGAGCTGCGTGTACGTCTCGGAGACGAGCTGCGGGTCGAGCAGCCGGACGTTCTGCACCACCGAGGTGTCGGTGGCCAGGCTGGCCGGCGGGACCAGGTTGTTCGCCGCGTACCCGGTGTTCTTCGTGGCGGTCAGCCCGAACGCGGCCCGGGTCGCCTCGATGCTGCGCTCGATGTACGGCGCCTCCTTGTCCCGGGCGCTCGGCTTGACCTCGAAGGTCTGCACGGCCCACGGGTAGATGCCCCCGATGGCCACCGCCGAGACGCCGAGCAGGGCGAGCGCGATGCCGGGCCAGACCAGGTTCCGCATCCACGCGTTGGAGAAGACGATGATCGCGACGGCCACCACGACGGCGATCCAGGCGAGGATCTCCTTCGCCGGGAGCAGCGCGTTGATGTCGGCGTAGCCGGCGCCGTAGAGCTTGGCCCCCTCGTTGTACTCCAGCAGCATGGCCCGCTGGTCCAGCACGTACGCGATGGCCTTGAGCAGCACGAAGACGGCCACCAGCGTGCTCAGGTGGGCCCGGGCGGCGTTGGTCATCCGGTCCCCGACGCCCTGCAGCCGCACCCCGCCGAAGATGTAGTGCACGGCCAGCGCGCCGAGCAGGGCGAGCACCACCGCGGTGAAGCCGACGCCGAGCAGGTAGCGCCAGAACGGCAGCTGGAAGACGTAGAAGCCGACGTCGACGCCGAACTCCGGATCCTTCACGCCGAAGCTGCCGCCGTTGCGGAACAGCAGCCACTGGCTCCACCGGCTCTGCGCGGAAAGGCCGGCGAAGAGCCCGATGACGGCGGCGGTCAGGGCGATCCAGGTGCCGAGCCGGGGGCTCAGCAGCATCCGGTAGCGCTCCAGGGTGGCCTGCTCCGCGGAGTGCGGGCGCAGCTGCGGTCGCAGCCGGTAGGCCAGCCAGAGGTTGCCGGCCACGATCAGCGCCATGCCGAGCCCGATCACCAGGAACAGCAGCAGACGGGTGGCGAGCACACCGGTGAACACCTGGGTGTAGCGGACCTCGTCGAACCAGAGCCAGTCGGTCCACGCGTTGACTCCCCACCCGAGCAGGGTGAAGAGCACGAACACCCCGATCAGGACCCCGATGGTGACGCGTCCGCGCCGGCTCATCCTCGGCAGGGGGCTGCTACGCATGACCACTGTTGGCTCCGCACGCTCGATGTGATCGGCTCCGACCAGGCACCCAGAGTACGGGGTGTTCCTGAACGCGTCGGGTCAAGGTCACGTCACGATCGTCCGGCGGCCCCGCGGGCCCGGTTCAGCAGCGGGTCGGCTGCCCTCCCGCGCGCAGCTTCTCCAGCGCCGTCAACGCGTCGTCCAGCGACGCCACCCTGAGCAGCGGCAGGTCGGGCTGCGGGTTGCGGACCGCCTCGGCGCAGTTGTCGGCCGGCACCAGGAAGACCTTCGCCCCGGCCTCCTTGGCGCCCACCAGCTTCTGCGCGATGCCGCCGATCGGGCCGACCCGGCCCTCGTCGTCGATGGTGCCGGTGCCGGCGATGACCTTCCCGCCGGTCAGGTCGGCCGGCTCCAGCTTGTCGATGATGCCGAGGGCGAACATCAGCCCGGCGCTGGGGCCGCCGATGTCACCGAGGTCGATCTTGAGGGTGAAGGGGTGCGGCTGCTGCTGGTCGATCTCGATGCCGATCCGCGGCCGGCCGTCCTGCTCGCGGCTGGTCACCGTGGCGGTGGCCGGCGCGCCGGCGCGGGTGTAGCCGATCTTCAGCGCGGTGCCGGCCGGCTTCGCCCGGATCAGCTCGGTGAGCCGGGCCGCGCTCGTCACCGGCTGCCCGTCGACCGAGGTGATCACGTCGTTCGTCTTCAGCACGTCGACGGACGGGCCGCCCGCGGTGACCGCCTTCACCAGCACCCGGATCGGGTAGCCCAGCTCGCGCAGGGCCGCCGTCTCGGCGCTGGTCTGCGAGTTCTGGAAGTCCTCGGCGTTGCGCTGCTCGACCTCCTCCTGCGACTCGCCCGGCGGGTAGACCAGCTCACGCGGCACCACCGCCTCGTCCGAGGAGAACCACCCGGCCAGCGCCGAGCGGAGCCGGACGGTGGGCTGCACGCCGACCGTGGTCAGCCGGAGCTGGCCCGCGGAGGTGGACGTCGACCGGCCGGTGATCTGGATGATCTCCTTGCCGTCCGCGCTGCCCAGGGTGTTGACGGTCGGACCGGGACCGAGCACCACGTACGGGATGGGCACGCTCAGCACGCCGACGCTGAGCAGGGCGGTGAGCAGTGCACCGAAAAGTACGGTCACGCCGCGACGTCTCATGCGCCAGAGCGTACCGATCCGGCCCGGAACGTCCGGCGCGGTGACCGCCGGACTTCGCCCTCAGCGCAACGCCGACGCGCACGACCTGCGGCGGGGCGCGCGTACCGTAGACGTCGTGCCTGATATTCCGTTCGGCTTCGCGCTCCCGGGTGGGCAACCACCAGACCCCAACGATCCCGCGCAGATGCAGCAGTTCATGTCGCAGTTGCAGCACCTGCTCTCCGCGCCGGGCAGCGGACCGGTCAACTGGGACCTCGCCCGGCAGGTGGCCGCGAGCCAGCTCGCCGCCGCCGGCGACCCGGCGGTCTCGCCGTTCGAACGCAACGCGGTCGAGGAGGCGCTGCGCATCGCCGACCTCTGGCTGGAGCCGGCCACCTCGTGGCCCACCGGCATCCGGAGCTCGGTCGCCTGGAACCGCAACGAGTGGATCTACAAGACCCTCGACGTGTGGCGGAAGCTCTGCGACCCGGTCGCCAGCCGGATGGTCGGCGCCATGGGTGACCTGGTGCCGCCGGAGGCCCGCGCCCAGCTCGGCCCGATGCAGTCGATGGTCGCCACGCTGGGCGGCGCCCTCTTCGGCGGCCAGCTCGGCCAGGCGCTCGGCTCGCTCGCCGCCGAGGTGCTCTCCGCCGGCGACATCGGCCTGCCGCTCGGCCCCGCCGGCACCGCCGCGCTCGTCCCGGCCAACATCCGGGCGTACGGCGAGGGCCTGGAACTGCCCGAGGACGAGGTGCGCCTCTACGTGGCCCTCCGCGAGGCCGCCCACCAGCGGCTCTTCCAGCATGTCCCGTGGCTGCGCGGGCACGTGCTCACCGCGGTGGAGAACTACGCCGCCGGCATCCGGGTCAACCGGGAGGCGATCGAGGAGGCGATGGGCCGGGTCGACCCGACCGACCCGGAGTCCATGCAGGCGATCGCCCTGGAGGGCATCTTCACGCCCGAGGACACCCCGGCGCAGAAGGCGTCGCTGGCCCGGCTGGAGACCGTGCTCGCCCTGGTCGAGGGCTGGGTGTGCCACGTGGTCGACAGCGCCGCGGGCGACCGGCTGCCGAACGTCGTCCGCCTGGGCGAGGCGTTCCGCCGCCGCCGGGCCGCCGGCGGTCCCGCCGAGCAGACCTTCGCCGCCCTGGTCGGCCTGGAGCTGCGACCGCGCCGGCTGCGCGAGGCGGCCGTGCTCTGGTCGGCGCTCACCGAGCACCGCGGGATCGCCGGGCGGGACGCGGTCTGGGGGCACCCCGACCTGCTCCCCTCGGAAGAGGACTTCGCCAACCCGGAGGCGTTCGCCGCGACCACCAGCGACCTGGACGAGGAGCTGGCGAACTTCGACTTCACCGCGCCCGGCGCGCCGGAGGAGCAGGCCCCGGGCGAGGACGACGACAAGTCCTGACGCCGCACGTCGCCGGGGCCCCCACGAATGCTCGTGCGGGCCCCGACGCGTCCGTCAGCCGGGCTGGCCGGTGAGGAGTGCCCGGGTGGCCTCCCAGCCCTCGAAGGCCGGGTCGAGGGTGGCCAGGTCGGCCGGGCCGCGCAGCCGGCGCCAGCCGGCGGTGACCGCCACGTCCCCGGGGCGCGGGGCGGCGGCACGCACCTCGGCCGGCGCGGCGGTATCCAGGTCCAGCGCCGGCAACCACTCCGGCACGGGCAGCCGGGCGGCCACCCCGAGCAGCCCCGACCCGCTCCCCTCCACCGGGGCGACCGCCACCGGACGGCTGGACAGCGGCCGGAGCAGCTTGCCGAGGGTGAGCCCCGGCACGTCGGGCGCGTCGGCGACCACCACGGCCGCCTGGTCGTACCCGGACAGCGCGGCGAACACCGCGCCGACGGTGGGCTCCGGCACCTCGTGCACGGCCGTGCCGGGCCAGACCACCGCGTCGGCCAGCCAGCGGTCCTCCGGCGTGACCGCCACGGCGGTCTCCACCTCGTTCAGCGTGGCCAGCAGGTCCACCACGTCCTCGGCGAGCGCGCTCCGCCACCGCTCCGGATCGATCCCCGGGGGCGTCCAGCCCACGGGACCGAGCAACGCCACGACCACACGTCGAACCACCCGACGACCCTAACCCGCTCCCCGCCCGGACCGACGCGCCGACGTCCGCCGATCGGATGCCCGCCCTCCGCAACAGTCACGCACCGCCCCACCGTCGGTGGAACACCATGGGTGTCTCACCGACCG
>NZ_JBSSLX010000262.1:0-7102 GCF_053890995.1 Micromonospora sp. I033
CACGCCGGCCTGCCCTCGCCCACCGGCGGGACGGCCGGGTGCGCCCGGATCCGGTCGATGATCGCCGAGGTGGAGCGGTCCGGCACGTACCCGAGGGTGCGCACCTGGCCGCCCAGCCGGCGGACCAGCGGGGCCTCCGGGACCATCTCGGGCGGGTAGTCGCCGCCCTTGACGTAGACGTCCGGGCGGACCGCCTCGATGAGCTTCGCCGGGGAGTCCTCCTCGAAGACCACCACGTGGTCGACGCACTCCAGCGCGGCGAGCAGGGCGGCGCGGTCCTCGACCGGGTTGACCGGCCGGTCCGGGCCCTTGAGCCGGCGTACGCTGCCGTCCGAGTTGACCGCCACGACCAGCAGGTCGCCGAGCGCGCGGGCCTGGGTGAGGTAGCGGACGTGCCCGGGGTGCAGCACGTCGAAGCAGCCGTTGGTGAAGACGATCGACCGGCCGGTCCGGCGGTGCTCGGCGACGATCGCGGTCAGCTCCTCGGCGCCCACCAGGGTCGGCCGCCCGGCCTCCTCCGGCCCGGTGCCCAGCGCGTCGAGCAGGTCCTCCCGGCGGCACACGCAGGTGCCGGTGTCGGAGACGGTGATGGTCGCGGCGAGCTGGGCGAGCTGCGCGGCGGTCGGCAGGCTCGCCTCCGCGGCCAGCGCCAGGGTCATCGCCGCCAGGTAGGCGTCCCCGGCCCCCACGGCGTGGCTGGCCGGGACCGGGGTGCTGTGGCTGCGCCGCGGTTCGCCGTCGGCCCCGCCGACCACCGCGCCCTCGGTGTCCAGGGTCACCGCCACCACGTCCGCGCCGGTGTGCTCGCGCAGCTCGTCCAGGCGGGACTCGGCCAGCACCGCGCGGTCCACGCCCGCGCCGGCCGCCGCGTTGACGGTCACGCCGGTGCCGGTGACGCTGAGCCCGTCCCCGGTCAGCGCGACCCGCTCCTCGCCGGGCGTCGGCTCCCCGGTCGGGCCGGCGAAGCCGCCGCCGTGCTCCTCGGCGGGCGCGCCGGAGGTCGGGTGCGGGCTGCCGGGCTCCCGTTCGCCGGCCCCGCCTGGCGCCGCGCCGACGACCAGCTCGGAAGGGCCGTCGGCCGGGTCGGCCAGGTGGTCCAGGTGCAGGTCGCCGGCGGTCGCGCCGCGGGCCGCGCTCCGGTGCCCGCCGTTGAAGCCGGCGGCCGCCCGGGCCAGCAGCCGGGTCGCCTCGGCGAAGCTCGGGGTCACCACGGTCGGATTGAGGCCGCGCCAGTCGGCCAGGTCGTGCGCGTCGAGCGCCACGGTGGCGTACCGGTCCCGGTTGGCGACCAGCCAGGCGCGCACCGCCGAGGGCAGCGCGCCCAGGCCGTAGTCGCAGACGACCAGGGTGAGCGGCTGCCCGGCGGCCGCCGCGCGCAGCTCCTCGGTGGCGCAGTGCAGCGCGGTCAGCAGGTGGGCCACGCCGTCGTCGTCGAGGCCGTCCTCCGGGTCACCGGAGTCCTCGCGGAGCAGGATCTGGTTGCCGGCGAGCATCCGCCGCTTCACCGGCGTGGGGCGGCCGGGCTGGTTGACCGTGCGGTCCCAGACACCCGCCCGGTCCAGGCAGTCGTGCAGCTCGTCACCGGCCACGTCGGCGCCGACCGGGGCGACCAGGGCGGCCCGGCCGCCGAGGGCGGCCACGTTGACCGCGGTGTTCGCCGCGCCGCCGGCGGCGGAGATCCGCCTCCGCAGCGTCAGGACCGGCGCGGGCGCCTCCCGGCAGAGCCGCTCCGACTCCGCGAACCGCCACTCGTCGAGCATGGCGTCGCCGACGACCAGCACGGGACGCCCCTGCCAACCCGCCACGACGGTGGCGAGCCGGCGTTCTTCCGCTGCTGCTCCTGCCATGCCCCTTCGGATCCCCCGAGCGGGACCGGACAAACCTGCGGTCCGGGCCACCCGCGGCGTCCGGTTTCGGCGGGTCCGCCCCGGGAACGGGTGCAGACAGACCCCGGAGAGGAGAACCACCATGGCAGCGACGTTGCAGGGCAAACGGATCGCCTTCCTGGCCGCCGACGGCGTCGAGGAGGTCGAGTACACCAAGCCCCGCGAGGCGGTGGAGAACGCCGGTGCCCGGGTCGAGCTGGTCTCGATCAAGCCCGGTTCGATCCAGGCCTTCAACCATCTCGACCACGGCGGGCAGTACCCGGTCGACGTGACGACCAGGGAGGCGGACGCGGGGGCGTACGACGCGCTGGTGCTGCCCGGCGGCGTGGCGAACCCGGACTTCCTGCGGACCGACCCCGACGCGATCCGGTTCGTGAAGTCGTTCTTCGCGGCCGGCAAGCCGGTCGGGGTGATCTGCCACGGCCCGTGGACCCTGGTCGAGGCCGACGTGGTGCGCGGCCGGACGATCACCTCCTGGCCGAGCCTGCGCACCGATCTCACCAATGCCGGCGCGAACTGGGTGGACCAGCAGGTGGTCACCGACAAGGGCCTGGTCAGCAGCCGCAAGCCGGACGACCTGCCGGCCTTCTGCGACAAGATCGTCGAGGAGTTCGCCGAGGGGAAGCACTGACTTCCTCTCCCACCGGGGGCATGATCCGCCCCCGGTGGGAAAGGAAGCGGGATGACAGCCCAGGCCGCTCGTCCCGTGCTGCACGCCCGCCAGATCCGCCTGCTGATGCTCGGCCTCATGACCGGCATGCTGCTGGCGGCGCTCGACCAGACCATCGTCGGCACCGCGCTGCCCACCATCGTCGGTGAGCTGGGCGGGATCAACCACTACTCGTGGGTGGTCACCGCGTACCTGCTCGCCTCCACGGCCTCGACGCCGCTCTACGGCAAGATGGCCGACCTGTACGGGCGCCGGCCGGTCTTCCTCTTCTCGATCGGCACGTTCCTGCTCGGCTCGCTGCTGGCCGGCCTGTCGCAGAACATGACCCAGCTCATCGTCACCCGGGGCGTGCAGGGCATCGGCGCGGGCGGCCTGCTGACGCTGGCGTTCACCATCATCTCGGACGTGGTGCCACCCCGGGAGCGCGGTCGCTACCAGGGCCTGTTCGGGGCGGTCTTCGGCATCTCCTCGGTGGCCGGCCCGCTGGTCGGCGGCTACTTCGCGGAGACCAACTGGCGGTGGATCTTCTACATCAACGTGCCGCTGGCCGTCCTCGCCATCGTGGTCTGCTACCACGTCATGCGGCTGGTCCCGTTCGAGCGCCGGGAGCACACCGTCGACTGGGTCGGTGCCGGGTTGCTGGTCGCCGGGGTGAGCTGCCTGCTGCTCGCGCTGAGCTGGGGCGGCAACGAGTACGCCTGGGGCTCCGGGGTGATCATCGGGCTGTTCGTGGCCGGGGCGGTGCTGGGCACGCTCTTCGTGCTCCAGGAGGCCCGGGTACGCGAGCCGATCCTGCCGCTGCGGCTGTTCCGCAGCGCCACCTTCGCGCTGGCGAACTCGGCGGGCTTCGTGCTCGGTCTGGTGATGTTCGGGTCGATCATCTTCATCCCGCTCTACCTGCAGATCGTCAAGGGCGCCTCGCCGACCCGCAGCGGCCTGCTGATGCTGCCGATGATGGCCGGAATCATCTTCACCTCGATCATCACCGGGCGGGCCATGAGCCGGATCGGCCGCTACAAGTGGTTCCCGGTGGCCGGCTCGGTGGTGCTGGTCGCCGGCATGCTGCTGTTCCGGCAGCTCCAGGTGGCCACCTCGCTCTGGGTCGCGTTCGGCTTCATGGTGGTGATCGGCGTCGGGCTGGGCCTGTGCATGCAGTCGCTGATCCTGGGCGTGCAGAACGCGGTCGACCCGCGCGACCTGGGTGCCGGCACCTCCTCGGCGACGTTCTTCCGCTCGCTGGGTGGCTCGTTCGGGGTGGCCATCCTGGGCGCGGTGCTGTCGTCGCGGCTCACCGGCGAGCTGGCCGGCCGGCTGCCGGCGGCGATCGCCCAGCTCCCGCCGGACCAGCGGGCGGCGGTGGCGGCCAGCGGCGGCGCCGACGTCTCGATCAACGACCCGGCGACCGTCCTGGCCCTGCCCGCTCCGGTGCGGGCCGCCATCCAGGCCTCGTTCGTCGAGTCGTTGCACCTGGTCTTCCTGACCACCGGGCTGGTCGCCATCCTGGCCGTGCTGGTCACCCTGGCCATGCCGAACGAGCAGCTGCGCGGGGCCGGCCCGCAGGGCTCGACCGGCGGCGCGGACCCGCTCGGCGGTCCGGCGGCCGCCGCGGGCGGCAAGCCCCTCACCAGGGAGTCGAAGGAGGAGGCCGCCGCCGACATGGAGTCCAAGTCCCAGACGATGCTCTGACCGGCTCGATCATGTAACGAATTCATGGACATGATCGTCCATTGGGGAGGAGCGGCATCCGGCCGTTCCTTTACCTAGCGGGGGAATGTCCATGTCATCGCAGCTTGCGCGCCGGCTCGTCCGGGCCGGCGTCGCCGTGTCCGCCGTCGCCGCCGCGGTCGGCCTCCAGCCGTCGGCCGCCGTCGCGGCCACCGGAGCCGACCTCCAGCTCGACCTGACCGCCAGCCAGACGATGCTCTGGCACGACCGGGCCGAGGTCATCGTCGACGCCGTCGTGCAGAACGTCGGCACCGCCGACGCCGCCGACGTCACGATCACCTACCAGTTGCCGCCGGGCGGCGAGATCGCCGGCGACCCCTGGTGGCAGTGCGACTACGCCACCCTGGTGTGCACCCACCGGTACGGCGGGCTCGCGGCGGGCGAGTCCATCCGCCTGCCCGTCTACTTCTCGCTGCCGGTCAAGAAGGAGGGGACCGAGGCGCGGATCTCGGCGACGGTCTCGACGACCACGCCCGAGACCACCAAGACCAACAACACCGACCAGGTCAGGACGACCTACGCCCAGCTTCCCGAGCTGTACCTGCGCGCCGGCGGGCCGAACGATTCGTGGGCCGTGAGGGACGTGCCCACCACCGGCGGGCCGATCCGGCCGGCCTTCACCGTGGAGAACACCGGCACCGCCACGGCCAAGGACGTGACAGTGGTCGTCGACCTTCCGCCGGGTGCGTCGTTCGACGGCGACACGTGGGGGTGGGGTGGGCCGTGCACGCAGACGGCGACATCGGTGTCCTGCCCGGTCGGGGCGCTGGGGGCCGGCGAGTACGCGTCCGTCTCCGTCCCGATGGTGGTCGGTCCGGGTACGGCGGGTGACCAGTTCGCGGTCCACGCCGAGGCGAGCACCACCAGCGCCGAGTGGCGGCCCGACGGGAACCCCTGGGCCGACCAGCCGTACCAGTACGTGGAGCCGATCCCCGCGGTCTGATCCGGCGCGGTGACCCCGGGGCGCGATCACGTCTCGGGGTCACCCCGACCCGCCCGCCTCCACCCCGGTGAGCAGGTCGAGGATGAGCGCCAGCGGCGGCCAGGCCGCCCGGCCGCGCCGGGTCACGGCGTACGCGCGCAGGAGAGCCTGCGGTCCGGTCAGCGGCAGCAGGCGGACGCCGGGCGCGGCGGGCTGGTCGCCCGGGAGCAGGCCGACGCCCAGCCCCGCGACGATGAGGTCCTGGACCAGGTCGAGGCTGTCGGCGCGGTGCACGATCCGGGGCTCGAAGCCCGCCATCGACGCGATCGTCCGCACCACCACCTCGTCGGCCGTGTTGCGCGAGTTGACGATCCAGTCCGCGTCGCGGAACCGGCCGAATACCGCTGGGGCGTCCGCCTCCGGGAGAGCCGCCGCGCCGGAGGGCACCCCGAGGTGCCAGGCCACCGACCAGAGCGGCGTGGCGTCCAGCGCGGGGTCCGGGGAGAGCGGGGCCAGGTTGTAGTCGTAGGTCAGCGCGAGGTCGACCTGGTCGGCCGCGAGCGCCGCGTACGCCTCGGCCGGCTCGTGCTCGTCGATGCGCAGCCGCACCCGAGGGTGGTCCGCGGCCAGCCGGGCGGTGAGCGGCAGCAGGGAGCGCCGGACGGCGGTGGCGAAGCCGGCGACGCGTACGTTGCCGGCCGGTTCGGCGCGCGGGTCCAGGTCCAGCCGGGCCGCGTCGACCGCGGCGAGGATCGTCACGGCGTGTTCGGCCAGCCGGCGCCCGGCCGGGGTGAGCCGGACCCGGCGGCCGTGCGGCTCGACCAGTTCGGTGCCCACCTCCCGGGCCAGCACGGCGAGCTGCTGGGACACCGTCGACGTGGTGACGTGCAGCTCGTCGGCGACCTGGCGCATCGAGCCGAGCCGGGCCAGTTCCCGCAGCAGGCGGAGGCGACGCAGATCCACTCGACGATTGTTCACGATTTCCGAACGGTCCGTCCAGGAATGGCACGTGGACGCGAGCGGTCCGGACCGGCTCTACTGTCCGCATGACCACCGCGACTCCCGCCCGCGCCGGCACCGCCATGGCCGTCGCCTCCATGACCTGCGTCCAGCTCGGGCTGGCCGCCTCGGTCGGGCTCTTCGACCGGGTCGGCCCCGAGGGCGCCGCCTGGCTGCGCCTCGCCTGGGCCGGGGTGCTGCTGGCGGTCGTGGTCCGGCCCCGCCCGTCGGCGTTCACCCGCTCCGCCCTGCGGGCCTGCGTGGCGCTCGGCGTGGTGACGGCCGGGGTCACCATCCTGTTCATGGCGGCGGTGGCCCGGCTGCCCCTGGGCACCGCCAGCGCGCTGGAGTTCCTCGGCCCGCTGGGTGTGGCCGCGGGCCGCGTACATCCTGCTCACCCAGCGGGTGGGTGACGAGGTCTCCGGAGTCCGCGGCCTGGCGGTCTCCATGCCGGTGGCCGCCGTGGTGGCGACCCTGGTCGTCGGCCCGTCGGTGTTCGGCGACCTGACCTGGCAGGTGCTCCTGGCCGGGCTCGGGCTGGCCGTGCTGCTGCCCGTCGCCCCGTTCGTACTGGAACTGCTGGCGCTGCGCCGGCTCACCACCGCCGCGTTCGGCACGCTGATGAGCCTGGAGCCGGCCATCGCCCTGGTCGTCGGCCTGGTCGCGCTGGGTCAGGTGCCCGGGCCCGCCGCCGTGGCCGGGATCGCCTTCGTGGTGGTGGCCGGGATCGGCGCGGAACGGTCCGGCGCCCGGTCGGACGGCCACCCGGGGGCGGCCCCCGGAGAGCGGCCCGTGACGGCGGGCGCCGTCACTTGAGGATGAGGCGGTTGGTCTGCTCGAAGACGTCCAGGTCGGCGAGGGTCTCGAGCACGCTGGCGGAGAGCGGGGTGGGCAGCCCGT
>NZ_JBSSLX010000263.1:0-7015 GCF_053890995.1 Micromonospora sp. I033
CGGTTGACGGCCGGCGCGGCGATGCCGCCGCTGCTGCTGGAGGACGACGAGGCGGTCGCCGTGGCCATCGGGCTGCGCGCGGCGGCGGCGCAGCCGGTGGCCGGGGTGGACGAGGCAGCGGTGCGCGCGATGGGCAAGCTGCTCCAGGTCCTGCCGGCCCGGCTGCGGCGCAGGGTCGACACCCTGACCTCCGCCACCGTGGCGCACCCGTTCTCCCTGGGCGCGGAGCCGGTGGACCCCGACACGCTGGTCGTCACCGCCGCGACGATCGCCAACCACGAGCGGCTGCGGTTCCGGTACCGCGACGAGGGCCGGCACGTCGAGCCGCGGGCCATGTTGACGGCCGGGCGGCGCTGGTACCTGCTCGCCTTCGACCTCGACCGCGACGACTGGCGGACCTTCCGACTGGACCGGGTCACGAAGGTCGCCGCGACCGGTGCCCGGGCGGTCACGAGGGACGTGCCCGGCGGGGACGTCGCCGCCTTCGTCGCCGAACGGACCAGGCAGATGGCCCCGACCTGCCCGGCCGACGTCGTGTTCCACGCACCGGCCGTCCAGGTGGTGGACCGCCTCGGCGGGCCGCCGCCGGGCACCCTGACCGACCAGCCGGACGGCAGCTGCCGGTGGCAGGCGCCGCCGGACACCCCCGAATGGCATGCGCTCCGGCTGGCGTCGATCGGGCTGCCGTTCACGGTCCGCGGCCCGGCGGAGCTGGCCGCCCATCTCAGGTCGACAGCCGCGCTGTTCCAGGCGGCTTCGGCGGGACCAGGCCGGCCCGGGACACGGTCACCAGGAACCGGGCCGGGCCGTGCCCGCCCGCCGTCCAGTTGATGTCTTTGTCCCGCTCCCGACCAGGCCGGGTCATCCACCACCGGGCCGGCCGGCGGCCTCGGTGCGTCAGTCCGAACCGGCGCTGTTGGTGACGGCCGAGGAGGTGTGCCCGTCGGCCTGGCGGCCGAAGGTGACGGCTTCACGGACGAGTCGAGGCGCCTTCTCGGCAAGCTGCGGATCCGGGCGTGCTCCCAGCGCGTCGTTGACGGTGGAGAACGCCAGCCGGAACGCGATCCAGGTCGTCGCCTCGAAGATCTCCTTGTCGTTGAGACCCGCGTCGCGCAGGCGCTCCACGTGGGCCTCGGTCGTGGCATTCGGATCCTGGACGACCTGACGGGACCAGGCGGCCAGCGCGTTCTCCCGCTCGGACAGGTCGCTCTCCACGCCCCGCAGCACCCGCGCGGCGGTCGCCTCGTCACTGAGTTCGGCCAGCCTGGCACCCCAGGCCAGCGCGCAGTAGGCGTCGTCGCGGGCCGCGGCGGTGGCGGCGACCATCACGGCCACCTCCCTCGCGGACAGGCCGGAACCGGCCAGGAGATCACCACGCAGGGCCTGGAAGGACGCCAGCACGTCAGCCCGCCAGCACCAGACCCGGGTGAGGTTGTTGACGTAGCCGTCGGAGGTGAGATCGCCCTCGTAGGCGGCAGCCACCGCCGGGCTCTGCGGCGGATCGGCGAGGAATGCGGCCGGACGGTTCATCGGGTCAGTGTGCGGCACCCGACGATCGCCCAGAGACCGATCAACGACAGTTCGGATGTCACCTTGTTCTCCCGTCGTTTCCCGGCCGGGTCCGGATGGCGCCGAGCGTCACCCCTCGGGGTCGCGCAGCGACGTCGGGGACAGCAGCGGCTGAAGCAGGGCGTCGTCGACGATCCCCGGCGACCTGCGCGCCACCCCCGCGAGGAGGTCGGCGACCTGGACCCGTGGGTCATCGCGGGAGTCGACCATCACGAGCCCGGCCAGGGGCGATACTCCGCCCGGCAACGCCCCGGCCCTGTCGGCGTCCGCCGCCGGCGGTCCGCCGTGGCTGGCCAGGGCCCGCTGAAGACGGGTTAACCGGTCGGCCGTGAGGGCGCTCTGCTCGTCGTGGGTCACCAGCACCCGCCGCTCTCCGCCGCTCCACGACAGGACCGTGTCCCCCAGCGCCGGCAGCAACGGTTCCAGCGGTGGCGGGATCGACCGGTCGTCGTTGTCGAGCCTGGTCACCACAGTCCGCACCCGGGTCGGGCTGAGCGCGTTGAGGACGGCGGCGGCCTGCGTGCCGAGGCCGGTCCCCACCAGCGCATCCCGGGCCTCGAAGAACCGCTGCACGGCCCGGTGATCCGGACGCCGCCGTCTGGTCCGGACCAGGTCGACGAAGGCTGCCAGGAAGACACCCCAGTCGCTTCCGGCCGAGCGCCTGGCCCGGTACAGGGCGAGAGCGGGCGGACGGTGGTCCTGCGTCAGGCGGGTACCGGCCGCGTACGACGGCTCGGTCAGCAGCAGGTCGACGATCCGGGTGACGAGGAAGAACTCCTTGTCGACCAGGTGAACGGACGCGCGGCCCTTCAGCGCCCCCAGGAACCACCCCAGCGCCTCGGCCGCGCCCGGGCCGCGGAGGAACTGCCCGGACTTGAACTCGTGCGGCGAGAACCGAAACCCGGACCGCAGCGCCGTGACCAGCCCGACGGCCTCGTCCACGCTCAGGTCGACACTTGCGTGCGTGATCACCGGGGCGGCCGAGTGGAGCAGATTGGTGCCCGAGAAGCCGGACTCGTCACAGGCGATCTCGACAACGGCGCCGACCACCGCGCCGATCGGCGGGAGCCCGCCCTGAAGCGGCGTTCTCACACTCGATCCCCCAGCATGCCGACCATGGTCACCCGTGCAGCACCATCGAACAACTCAATTGAGCGGCCGTGACGGCTCAGGGCGTTCCCCGCCGCGCGCCGGAGTGGGGCCGGGATAGGCTGCCCGCCGTGGCAGGTCTGTTGAGGAACGTGGCGTCCCGGCTCGGGCGGATCACCGGGGGCGCGACCGCCCCCACCCGTACCGCCGGGCCGATCCCGGCCCAGGTCGCCCGGCGCCGCCAGGTCTCCGCGCTGCAGCGGCGCGAGCTGGCGTACGCGCCGGAGCTGGACGGGCAGGCGGACCCGGGAGAGATCGTCTGGACCTGGGTGCCCTACGAGGACGACCCCCGCCAGGGCAAGGACCGCCCGGTGCTGGTGGTCGGCCGGCAGAGCCGCACGCTGTTCGGGCTGATGCTGTCCAGCCAGAGCGACCGCGACGGCCAGCGACACTGGTTGGCGCTGGGCCCGGGGGAGTGGGACCGGGACCAGCGGCCGAGCTGGGTCCGGCTGGACCGGGTGCTCACCATGCGCGAGGACAGCATCCGCCGCGAGGGCGCGGTGCTGGACCGGCGCCGGTTCGACCGGGTGGGCCAGGCGCTGCGCACCGGCTACGGCTGGCGCTGACGGCGCCGGAGTGGACCGCCTGCTCGCGGCCCGGCTCGCCGAGGACTTCGGGCTGACCCTGGTCACCGCCACGCCGGTGGACCTCGGCGCCGATCCGGCCGCCGCGCTGTGGCGGGCCACCGCGCGGGACGGCCACGCGTACGCGGTCAAGCTCACCGGCGGGGGCACCCCGGCCGGGACTGCGGTGGCCGCCGAGCTCGCCCGGCGGGGCGTACCCGGCGTGCCGGCGCCGCTGGCCACCCGCAACGGCCGGCTCGCGGCCGTGCACGACGGGCGCCGGCTCACCGTGGTGCCCTGGGTCTCCGACTCCCCGGCGCCGGCCGGCGGGATCCGCCCGGCCCACTGGCGCGGGTACGGCGCGGTGCTGGCCGCCGTGCACGCGACCCCGGTGACCGGCGAGCTGGCCGGGCTGCCCCGGGAGGACCACACCCACGCCACCGTCGGCGCGGCGGTACGCGAGACCGACCGCCGGCTGCGGGCCGTGCCCGACGACGCCGACCGGTGGACCCGGGAGGCGGCCGAGGGCTGGCGGGCGGCCGCCGGGGACCTGGCGCGGCTGCTCGACGCCGTCGACCGCCTCGGCGCGCGGCTGCGGGACCGGCCGGCCGAGCTGGTGCTCTGCCACGGCGACCCGCACCTGGGCAACCTTCTGCTCGGCCCGGACGGGCAGGTCTGGCTGATCGACTGGGACGACGCGGTGCTCGCCCCGCGGGAGCGGGACCTCATGATGGTTCTCGGCGGCGGGCCTGCCTTCGCGCCCGGCGGCCGGGTGGACGAGGCCGCCTTCCGGGCCGGCTACGGCCCGGTGACGCCGGACCCGGTGCGGCTGGCGTACCACCTGGGGGTGCGGGCGCTGGACGACATGTGGAGCTGGTCGGCGGAGGCGGCCGACCCGGACCGCCCGGAGGCGCAGCGGGTCCGGGCGCTGCGGATCGCCGCCGGGCTGCTGTCCCCCTCGGGGCTGGTCAGCCTGGCCGGGGAGGCGTTGCGCGACCTCGACCGCCGGCCGGACTGAGCGCCGTTCCGGGTCAGCACTCGGCGACGAGCTGGCGGGCGGCGCGGGCGGCGCCGACCGTCTTGGCCTGGTACATCGCCGCGTCGGCCCGGCACAGCGCGTCGGTGAGCTGGGTCGGGCCGTACACGGGGGCGAGCCCGACCGAGGCGGTCACCCGCACGCTGCGGGCGCCCAGCGGGATCGGCGCGGCGAGCGCCTCGCAGAGCCGGCGGGTCGCGTGCTCGATCCAGCGCCGGTCCACCGTCGGACTGACCAGCAGGCCGGCGAACTCGTCGCCGCCGAGCCGGGCGACCAGGTTGTCCCCGGCGAACGCGGCCAGCCGCTGCGCCACGCTGACCAGCACCTGGTCGCCCGCGGCGTGCCCGTAGCGGTCGTTGACCTGCTTGAAGCCGTCGAGGTCCAGCACGATCGCCACCAGCGGCTTGCCGGCGGCGTCGGTGAGCAGGGTGGCGGCCAGTCGGAAGAAGGCCCGGCGGTTGGGCAGCCCGGTGAGCGGGTCGTGGCTGGCGGCGTGCCGCTCGGCCGCCAGCTCGGCCTGGAGCAGCTCGATCTCGGCCTCGGCGCGCAGTGCCCGGCGGCGCAGTTGCCAGGCGGAGACCAGGGCGCCCGCTGCGGAGATGCCGGAGGCGACGGTCATCGGATCCGGCACGCGCCCTCCCTCACCGCAGTCCCCGGCCTCGCCGGACGGCGCCGGGCCGGGCCTGTTCCCCCTGGTCGCAACCGGAATCCGGGTAACCGAGCGTGAACGTCCGGGTACACCGCACGTGCGATATCATGCTCGCTGTCCATTGCAGATGCAATAGCAGATGCACGTGCATCTCCGTCTACAGTCGACAGCACCCCGTCGCCACCCACCGCCCCTCCCCGCGGCATCGGCTGGCTCTTCCCGCGAAGGACCCCCCATGCAGCAGCCCTCGAACGGCGTACCCACCACCGAGCTGCCGCCGGTGCGGTGGCTGAAGAGCCGGCGCAGCAACCCGAGCGGCAACTGTGTGGAGCTGGCCGAGCTGCCCGACGGCGGCGGCATCGCGGTGCGCAACTCCCGGCATCCGGAGGGGCCGGCGCTCATCTACACGGTCGACGAGATCGCCGCGTTCGTGCTCGGCGCGCGCGACGGCGACTTCGACCACCTGATCGCCCGCTCGCCGTCCCGCTGACGGGACCGGATCCACCGTCCGGAGGAGTACATATCACTGTCGGTCCATGGCATGCTTACTCCTCGGCCGGGCTGGGGCGTCCGGTCAGGACAGTCGGCGTGCGGAGGGCGGCCAGGTGACGACGGTGCCCGTCGAGGGAGGCCCGACCAGCGGTCCGACCGTGCTGCGCATGCTGCTCGGGGCGCAGCTGCGCCGGCTCCGCGAGCGGGCCGGGGTGAGCCGGGAGAGCGCCGGCTGGGAGATCCGCTCCTCCGAGTCCAAGATCAGCCGGATGGAGCTGGGCCGGGTCGGCTTCAAGGAGCGCGACGTCGCCGACCTGCTCACCCTCTACGGCGTCACCGCGCCGGACGAGCGGGCCGCGCTGCTCACGCTCGCCCGGGACGCCAACAGCCCCGGCTGGTGGCACCGCTACGGTGACGTGCTGCCCGCCTGGTTCCAGTCCTACCTGGGGCTGGAGGCCGCCGCAGCGCTGATCCGCACGTACGAGGTGCAGTTCGTCCCGGGCCTGCTGCAGACTCCCGCGTACGCCCGGGCGGTGATCCTGCTCGGTCACCGCGGCGCGCCGGCGGCGGAGGTCGACCGGCGGGTGAGCCTGCGGATGGAACGCCAGGAACTGCTGCGCCGCAGCGACCCGCCGCAGCTCTGGGCGGTGCTCGACGAGGCGGTCCTGCGCCGGCCCGTCGGCGGTCCCGCCGTGATGCGGGCGCAGATGGACGCGCTGATCGAGGCGACGGCAGCGCCGCACGTGCAGCTCCAGATCGTCCCGTTCGCCGCCGGCGGGCACGCCGCCGCCAGCGGCGCCTTCAGCATCCTCCGCTTCGGTGACCAGGGCCTGCCCGACATCGTCTACATCGAGCAGTTGACCAGCGCCGTCTACCTCGACAAGCGCGACGACCTCGACCACTACGCGGGGGCCATGGAGCGGCTCTGCGGGGAGGCCGCGCCGCCGGAGCGCACCCCGGAGCTGCTGGCCCGGATCCGCGACGAGCTCTACCCGGCCTGACCGCTCCGGTTTCCCGTTGACGTCCGCCGATCGGCGGAGTAGCTTCTGAATCGATACAGTTCTGGATCGATTCAGAAGGGCAGACCGGTGAAGCCGACCCTGCAGGACGTGGCGAACGCGGTGGGCGTCTCCCGCAGCACCGTCTCCAACGCCTACAGCCGGCCGGACCAGCTCTCCGCAGCGCTGCGGGCCAAGATCCTGGACGCTGCGCGCCGCCTCGGCTATCCGGGCCCCGATCCGACCGCCCGGTCGCTGCGCCGCGGCTTCGTCGGCGCGATCGGCGTCCTGTTCACCTCCGAGCTCTCCTACGCGTTCACCGACCCGTTCGCGGTGCGCTTCCTCGCCGGGGTCGGCCAGGTGGCCGAGCAGCACGGCGCAAGCCTGCTGCTGGTGCCGCTGCCCCGCGACCGCGACCGGGCGCGGGCCGCCGTCGACAACGCCGCGGTCGACGGCTTCTGCGTCTACTGCGTCGGCGACGAGGAGCACGTGCTCGGAGCGATCCGCGACCGCGGGCTGCACCTGGCCGACAACGCCGCGGTGGCCCGGGACGGGACGA
>NZ_JBSSLX010000264.1:0-7007 GCF_053890995.1 Micromonospora sp. I033
CACCGGCTTGGCGTTGTCGGTGATGAGGAACTGCGAACGATTCCGTGGAAGAACCAGTCAGCAGCATCCCCGGCGCGAAGACCCCCACGCCCGACGCCACAGCCGACCATCCACTGACCCGGCGGCCCAACTACTTCACCTCGGCGTTGCCTACCTGCACGTTGCCCCAGACTGCCGCATTACGGTCAGCTGCGCGGGCGAAACGTCCGTATAGGGCAGGCGACGAACAGCAAAACCACCCCCAGCAGCGGGATCGCGCGGACGCGGAGAAGCCACGGCCGGATGCTCCATCTCCAGCAGTCGATGTAGAAGAAGATGAGCGTGTGATCGCGATCGTGATCGTCCCGGTCACCGCTGTGCCGAAGGCGAAGGCAAGCGCCGCCGAACTGCGGAAGGCGAACACCAACGTGAGCCCCGAAGCTTTCAGCGGCCAGTTGATCGCGCCTACATGTCGAACAAGCGAGCCAGCCGGCTATCAGGGCTTGGGGGTTCGCGCCTGCCTCACGGACAGCGATGCACGCCGTGCCAACGCTGACCTTCCAGTGCACCTCGCCTCAGGTCGTACGGCTGGCCGCGACAGGAGCCACCAACCGCGACATCGCCGCGCATCTCCTGCTCAGCCCGCGCACCATCGGGCAGCACCTGTACACGGCATTTCCGAAGCTGGGCATCTCGTCCCGGACAGAACTGGCCCGGCTGGATCTCGATCGGTTATAAGCTCCGACCGCTACCCAGTCGACTGTCCTCAGATCCCGATAGATCTCCTCCCGCCTTCACTGCGCTACCGATCAGCATGACGTCGGCTTCGGTCACGAACTCGATCGGGCGCTGCCCGGTCACCTCGGCGCCGATTACTCTCCCTGAACCGGCTCCTGGCCCAGCCGACTGGGCGGGGTGGCCGGTCTCAAGCGAGCTGCGGCTGGCGGGTGCCCTCCCTGGCAAGGTCGGACCGGAGCTGGCGGCGCGAGCGCGCGGCGAACACGAGCAGCCACACCATGAGGACGACCTCGCCGACGAACGTGACTGCGGCGAGCTGGATCGCGTACGTGGTCGAGACCAGCGCTCCGATCGAGTCGGTGAGGTAGCCCGCGCCGGCGATTGCTACGAGCACCGCCACCCAGGTTGGCACAGTGCGAGACGGCCATGCCAGCCACCCGATCATCAGCAGGTGGACGCCGAACAGGATCAGACCCAGGCTCCAGATCTCCTCGAATTCGGTGATCTGCGCGTACACGCTGGGGCTGATCTGGTCGGTCGCCGCGCCGTCACCCAGGAGACCAGCGGCGGCGATCAGGTGCGTGATCGCAACGGCGAAGACGACCGCGTACACGGTGCGGCACCAGGCGGAAAGCAGTGCGACGGTGCGGTGGGTGTCGTCGAAGAACGCCCGCAGCGCCCAGGCGACCAGCACGTCGAGGCAGGCCACCGCGAACAGAGCGACGACGGCAAGGGCGAATGCCCGTTGATTCGACAGCAGCTGGGTGGTGGTCTCGGCGGCGTCGGTGGAGACCAGCCGGTCCACAACGCCGAAGTTGGCGAGCCCAGCGAGAACCGCCATCAGCAGCAGGCCGAGCCCGGCGGCCAGCGCCGCACGGCTTACCCGGAAGCCGCCTTCCACGGGCGCCGCTGCGCTCGACGGCCCGCCGGAAGCGGCACCGGGCTGCGCAGCGGTGGACGGCGCGAAGCCGCGAGCGAGCAACAGCAGACCGAGGACGATCTCGAACAGGCCACCCGGGATCGCCAGCACGAGCCCGACCGCGGCCCCCATCAGCTCGGCGGCCGCGCCGGCCGCCAGCAGCGCGTATCCGACGGATCCCCAGATCGCCAGCCAGCTCGGCAGCCAGCGCTGCCGGTTCAGGGCCAGGCAGAACGGCAGGCTGCCGAGCCCCAGCGACAGCATGGCCAGCTGGTATGCGATGTCGGCGGCACCGGCGCCGACGGAGTCCAGCAGGACGACGCCGGCGGTGAGCAGGAACCCCTCCGCGGCGCGGGCGACAAGGTACGCCCAAGCGATCCCCGGTTGCGGTCGGCGCAGCGCCCGGAAGACCAGTACGCCGATGGCCGCCACCATGACGGAGTTGAGCACCACGAGCGCCGTCCCGGCGACCTGCCCGGCGAGAGCGGTGCCGATGCCGTAGGAGACGAACGCCAACAGGAAGAAGGCACCGGCGCATCTGCCGGTCACGCGGAGGGACATCTTCGCCTCACAGGCTTTCGTACTAAGTAAGAAGTACAAAGTACGATAGCCTGTGGTGGCGAGGCCGGTCAACGGAAGCCAGGAAGGCGGGAACCAGCGGGTGGGCGAGCCAGCGCGGCAGCTGAGCCGCGAGCGGGTGCTGCAGGCCGCGGTCGGTATCGCCGATGCGCACGGCCTGGGGGCGCTGACCATGCGGTCACTGGCCGCCGAGCTGAACGCCAAGCCGATGTCGCTGTACTACTACATTCGTAACAAGGACGAGCTCCTCGACGCCCTCGTCGACAGGGTTTTCGGGGAGATCGAACTGCCCGAGGTGGGCGGCGACTGGCGCGCCGAGGTGCGCCGGCGATGCCTCTCAGCCCGTGCGGTCCTCGCGCGGCATCCCTGGGCGCTGGCCCTGGTCGAAACCCGGACCAGTCCTGGGCCGGCCACCCTGCGCCATCACGACGCCATGCTGGGCGTGCTGCGGGCCGGGGGCTTCTCGCTACAGATGACGGCCCACGCGTACGCGATTGTCGACGCGTACGTCTACGGCTTCGTGCTGCAGGAGGCCTCGCTGCCGTTCGACAGTGGGGACTCCGCCAACGCCGTCGCGGATTCGATCATGGAAGGTTTCGCGGCGGGCGACTACCCGCATCTGGTCGAGTTCGCCACGCAGCACGTTCAGCAGCCTGGATACCACTTCGGCGGGCAGTTCGAATTCGGCCTCGATCTGATCCTCGACGCACTGGCGGTACGCGGCGATGCCACGCCTACGTCGTGAGTCCTGCTGTCAGACTCGTCGGCGAAGCTGAACTGGCCGAATTCGCTGTCAGTGGCAAGGCGCGTCGACGTAAGCAACGCTCCACAGCCCGACGGCCTCAAGCAAGGGCGGCAGGATCGAGATCGTGGTGATGGGCCCAGCCCGGGCAGCGACCCCGACGACGACACGGAGGAAGCAGCCGGCGAGCACGGCGATGAGGCTGGCTGGCCGCCCGGCCACTTCGAGGGCGACGAGAAGGGAATCGATCATGTCGGTTCCTCAGGGCAGGTGGACGAGGAGCGCGGGAAGGGGGTGCCGCGACCCGTCGGCACCGTAGACCTCGGCCAGGTGAGCCTGGATCTCTCCGGTGGTCAGGCCTTTGGCGGACAGGGAGATCACCATGTCATCCACCCCCGGACAACCGCCGCTGACGTTTCTTGACGATCTGCGGGCGAAGCTGCCATCGCGATCCCGGGCACGTCGATCTCGACCGGGCCGACGTCGGTCAGCACTGTTTTGCCCCGCACACCGTTGCGGGAGTTCCCGCCGTTGTTGCCCGCCGGGTCGCCCTTGTCATAGCCCAGGTGGTCGGTGATCTCGCCCTCGAGCGCCGACTCCAGGACCCGCCTCGTCAGCTGCTGCAGCAGCCGCCATCACCGGTCAGCTGCAACCCAGCCGCCCGGGCCTGCTCCACCAGCTGGGCAACCAGGTCTGCGTCGACACCGTCCGCCGGTTGTCCCCGCCCGTTCTTCGCCACCGCGGCAGTATCCACGGCGGTTATCGATCCTTCGGACATCAGGTGCTGCTCCTTGATCAGGAGTTGCACCGTTCGTCTTACAGTCCCGGTTCTGGTGGTCGGGGCGGGGTCAACCGGACTCGCTATGGCCGGGCAGTTGGCCGCCTTGGGTGTGCACATCCGGGTGGTAGATCGATCTCTCGACCGAGTTCACGAGTCCCGTGCTTCGCCTCGGGTTACCTGATGGGGTTGACGGGCCGTGCGTCGGCCAGGATGGTTGACGGTGGCGGCTCGTGTAGCCGCCGGCGTAGTTCGGCCGCGCGGTGGGAGTCGATCATAATGACGGCGGCGGTGGCGGCGGTCAGAATGGTCAGCGCCCACAGCGGGGGCAGTGGGCTGGTCGCTGGCGCGAGGATCGCCACCAGCAGCATTCCGGTGGCACGGACCCAGCGGATCTCATGCTGGATGCGCCACCAGAATGCCTGGTTGGCGAGAAGGTAGACGACCACTCCGGCGAAAAGGATGGCGTGCCCGAGCGGGTCGCGCGCCGGTCCTGACGGGTCGCTGACCACGTCGAGGGTCTTTCGGAGGCCGAAGGCGAGCAGCATCAGTCCGATGATCATGGGCAGGTGCAGGTAGGTGAAGGCGTCGCGGGCCAGCGCGGCTCGCTGGTTGCCGATCCGGTTGTACATGACGCGTTCCGCGACGATGGCGTCCGTGTCGAAGTACGCCCACCAGAGGGTGGCCAGGAGGGCCATGCTGGTGGCGACGGCGACGATCACGGACCAGGAGATCGGGCGGCCGAAGACGGCCACTCCTGCCGAGATGACCGACTCGCCCAGCGCGATGAGGATGATCAGGGAGTACCGGTCGGTCCAGTGCTTGGCCGAAGTCACCTGCCAGAACCGCCGCCCGACGAGGTAGCCCCCGGCGAGGTCGACGACGATGGCCGCCAACCAGAGGCCCGCCACGAGCCGGCTCAGCCCCTCGGGGGGATGTGGCCGCGTGGATGCCAGCGCGGCGAACACCAGCAGGACGAGCGCGGACACGGTCGGGACGCCCGCCCGCAGCAGGTGGGCGCGTGGTGTCCGGTCTCGACGAAGGACCAGGAGCGCCGTCAGGTGCAGCACGCGCAGCGCGATGTAGCAGGTCACGACGATCAGTGGTCCGGGCAGGCCGTCGGGTACAACGTCGAACGCCTGCGGGATGGCGATGCCGATCGTCAGGGTCAGCGCCACGACCAGAAGGACACTCAACCGCACGGGGATGGACTCGCCGTGAAGGACGTTCCCCACCTGGCTGTAGAGGGACCAGGCCACCCACAGCAAGGTGAGCACAGCCAAGGCCTGGACTACCCCGACTCCCGTGGGCTGCCGTGTCATCAACACCGTCACCTGGATGAACGTGTAGACGACCGCCAGATCGAGGAAGAGTTCCTTGGGTGTGACTCCGCTGCTGGCGGCCCGGATCGCCGCCTGCGCCGCCTGTCGGTGCAGCACGTGATGCCGCCGGCGGAAGACAGTGAGGTCGGCCAGGACCATACTGGTGAGGAGGGCGGCGAGCAGTCCTACCGCGCCCACCGGCGGCAGGCGGACCGCGATCGGCAGCAAGGCGGTCACCAGAACGATCCCCAGCAACGGGCTACGACCCAGCAAGTGAATGGTGCGGCGCTCGAGGGCCACCTGGCCGAGCAGGTAGGCGATGACGCCGCCATAAAGGACGAATGTGCCGAGCTGGTCCCAACGGTACGCGGTGGCGGGCTCGACTGAACTCAACGCGCGTTTGAGCCCCAGGGCGATGAGGACGAGACCGACGATCATCACGACGTGCAGGACGCTGTACGCGTCCCGGCCGAGTCGTGACCTGGTGGCTGCCGGCCGCTGCTCCAGCGCCTGCTCGGCGGCGAATCCGGCAATGTCGAAGTAGCGCCACCAGAGCACTGCCACCACGACGAGGCTCAGGGCGGAGCCCGCGATGACGGACCAGGTGACCGGTGGATTACCGATGAGACCGCGACTGGTGCCGATCGAGATGATCGTCTCGCCCAATGCGATGAGCATGACCAGCCGGTGCCGCTCAGCCCAGTGCGGCACGGATACGATCCGCCAGGTGCCCGTGCCGAGCGCCCGCACGCCGATGAAGTCGACGGCGGTGGCGACGAAGAACAGGGCCAGTTGGACGGAACCACCGTCGACCCCCGAGGGCAGGTAACGAGGCAGCAGCGCACCGGACAGGAGCAGGACCGCACCACCGAAGAAGGGCAACCATGCGCGTAGAACGAGCATTCGGGGCCTGTCCGAGGCGCTGTATGTCAAGATCAGTAGCGCGATGGACTGGGCCAGCAGGAAGGCGACGACGAAGATCAACGGCCCGAACAAGCCCCCCGGCCGATCGGTGAAGATCACCGGCGCGGCGATGCCGATCAACAGGATGGTCGCGGCCACCCCGAACATGAGCGGCCGCAGGAATCCCCGGTCCACCCGCACGACATTGCCGAGCACGGTGTATGAGCTCCAGCAACGCCAGATCAACAGAACCACCAGCACACCCTGGAGCAGGCCCTCGATGCGGAAGTTCTCCGCCATGAGGTCCGTCACGCTCAGGAACGCGTACACGAACACCAGGTCGAGGAACAGCTCCAACCGGGTCACCCCGACGCCCCCGGCGGATATCTGAATGCCCCCGAAGAATCGCGTAAGACCTTCGCCCCTCTGCAGCCTTGACGGGCTCCTGGTCACGTTCCCCACTCTGCCATTCGATCGCAGGCAGCGGCGCCGCCTCTGACGGGTTGCTCAAGGGCCGGCGGGAATGCCGTTACGGCCGTCACGTTGGTCGTTTTTGTTTTCGATGTACTCCTTGACCACCGTGAGTGGCGAGCCGCTGCATGGCATACACCGGCTCGCCGGCCCAGCTCAAGGCGTCGCCACCAGCGTGATCGGCGAGTCCGACCTGGTGCACCGCGACGAGATGTGGTTCCTGTACGCCTCCATAGAGGTGGCCGAGGCGACGCCGTACGAACCGGACGGCTTTTTCCGCGTGGACATGGGCATCGCCAACATCGCCTACAACTCCGACGGCACCCGCTACGCCGGCACCCGGCTCAACGGCTACCGCCGCCGCCAGATGCGGCTGCGGGCTCGGCTGCAACAGAAGGGCACCACGTCGGCCAAGCGGCTTCTGGCCCGACGTAACAAGAAGGAAGCGCGGCACGCCGCGCCGGCTTCTTGTTACGTCGGGCCAGAAGCCGCTTGGCCGACGGGGTGCCCTTCTGTTGCAGCCGAGCCCGCAGCCGCATCTGGCGGCGGCGGTCACCCGTGAGACGGCGGCCGGCG
>NZ_JBSSLX010000265.1:0-7000 GCF_053890995.1 Micromonospora sp. I033
ACGCCGGCCTCGACGGCCTCCCGGGCGGTGCGGGACGCGCCGGCCTCGGCGCCCCGGGCGGCCCGGCTCGCGGCGAGGGCCGCCTCGTCGCCCAGGCCGAGCATCCGTCCGGCCAGCCCCTCGACCCGTTCGAGGAACCCGGCGGCGAACCGGAACCGGCTGAGGAAGCCGCGCGCGGCGCCGATGCCGCGCATGAGCGGCCCGCGCAGCGGGCGCAGCGCCCGGCCCAGCACGCCGAGCAGCTCGCCGCCGAGGTCGAGGAAGCGCAGCAGGTAGACCAGCAGTGTGCGCAGCCCCGGCTCGACGGCCTTCAGGGCGGCGTAGTTGCCGGCGCTGAAGTAGATGATGGCGGCCTGGAGCAGCAGGAACCCGGCCACGAAGCCGATCTTCCGGCCCAGCTCGAAGTCGGGCAGCATGATGAATTCGAGCAGCGCGTCGGCGGCCCGCGCGCCGAGCGACTGGGCGCCGGCCACCATGGCCGCCCAGGCGTCGCCGAGGAGCTGGGCGAGCCCGCCCACGCTGGCGCCCTCGCTCTGCACCTCGCCGCGCATGTCGGTCTCCAGCGTGGCGGGGTCGACGTCGGCCTCCACCCCGCCGGCCGCCGCCTGCGCCAGGGCCCCGGCCGGCAGCGCGGCGACGATCTGCGCGTCGGTCGGTTCGCCGGGCACCGCCGCCAACTCCACGGCGGCGCCGCCCGCCCCGCCGCCGGCCGTTGCCGGGCCGGCGGAGGCGACGGCCGGATCGGCGGTGGTGGTGGGACCGGCGGTGGCGCTGGTCGTCGCGGTGGGGCCGGTACCGGCCGCCGCGGTGAGCCCCGAGGCCGCCACCGCGCCGACGCCGGGCGCCGTGGCGGCCACACCGGACGCCGCCGGTCCGGAGCCGACCCCGCCGCCGGTGACGGGGGCGGGGATCGGCGGAGCGGTGCCGGGAACCGCCGGAGCGGTGGCCGCGGCCGGCGAGGCCGCGGTGGGTGTCGGCGCGGCGCCGCCGGCCGGCCCGGCGGTGGCCGGCGGGCCCCGGACCAGGGCCATGCCCGGGGCGTACGACTGGACCACCCGCGCCACCGCGCGGGCGGCGGCCACCAGGAGCTGGGCCAGCATGAACAGCAGCCGGAACGGGTCGATGATGCCGTCGACCACGCCCTGCACGATGCCCCACGCCATGCCGGCCACGAAGGACACTCCCCCGCCGGCGGCCAGGTTGGCGATCTTGTTGCTGGCGTCGATGCGCTGCTGGTCGCCGATCCGCTCGCCGTAGCGGAGCTGGGTGAGGAAGCCGACCACGCCCTCGCGGAGCAGCGCGCCGAGCGGGCCGAGGCCGGTGAGCAGGGTGGGCAGCGCGCCGATCGCCACGATGAGCAGGTCGAGCACGAAGTTGATCACCGGCGGCTTGAGGTCGTCCGGGCAGAGCAGCCAGATCACCGCGCCGATGACGACCGGCAGCATGAGCGGGTTGGCCACCACCACGGCCAGCCGGACCAGGAAGTCCAGAATGGGCTGGAAGATGGCGACCAGCGCGTCGAACACGGCGTGCAGGGCCTCGGTCAGCCCGCTGAACCCGCCGCGCGCCCAGGCGGCCAGCCGGGTGAACTGGTTGGCCACCCCGGTGAGCAGTGTGGACACCGCGGTCAGGCAGGTGCTCGCGCCGAACGCGCCGAGCACCCCGCTCATCGCAGTGCCGACCTGCCCGGCCACGTCGGCGAGCCAGGCGGCCGCGGCGGCCAGCGTGCCCGCCGCGCCGGTGACCGCGCCGATCACGGTGGGCAGGATGCGCTCCTGGAGCACCTGCCGGGCGGCGACCAGGATCTCGCGGGTGTTCCAGTTCTCCCAGAGCCAGGTCAGGCCGTCCCACAGCGGCGGCAGCACCTGCGTGAGCACCACGACCGGGCCGAGCGGGGAGAGCAGGACCAGGATGCCGCCGACCACCATGAGCGGGGTACGGATCGGTTCGATGGTGGCCCGCAGGCGTTCCCAGGCGGTGTTCGCGAGGTTGCCGAGCCAGCTGCGGGCGCCCTCGGTGCTGTCCCAGGCCAGCCCGAACTGGGTGCAGAGCCAGTCCCAGGCGTAGGACGCGCCGGCACGGATGGGCGCGGTGAGGTCCCAGAGCCAGCCGCCCAGCCGGGTGAAGGACTCCCAGACCGCGCCACCGGCGGCGCCGAGCAGGTCCAGCGCGGGGACCGCGAGGTGGTCCCAGAGGCCGGTGAAGAGCTGGTTGACGGTGTCCGCGGCGGTCCGCAGGTTCCGGATGATCGGGCCGTCCCACTCCTGGAGGGCGGCCACCACCGGGCGCAGCAGGGCGCCGACGGCCGAGCGGGCGGCGCCGCCGAGCCGGGCCTGGACGTCGCGCACGCCCTGGGCGAGCCCGGTGAACGTGGACTCGATGGCGGACATCGGGTCGAAATCGGCGAGGCCGGACAGCAGCCGGCCGAGCAGCGCGTTGACGCCGGTGCAGAGCAGCTCACGCAGCCGGACCAGCGCGCCGCCGCGGAGGAACTCCAGCAGGCCGGGCGCGAGCCGGTCGACGACCGCGGAGGCCGCCTCCAGGGCGGTCCCGGCGATCTCCCCGCCCACGTCGAGGGCGGTGTCGAGCGCGCCACGGCCGAGGGCGGCGGCGTCGCTCGCGGTGTCGGAGACGAACCGGCCCGCGGCGGTGTCGGCGAGCGCGAAGCACTGCACACCGAGCGGCGCGGACCGGACCGGGGCAGCCGGTGGGCCGCGACCGGGGTGCTCGGTGGCCGCGCCGGCCGGGGCGGGGGCGCTACGGGCCTGCTGGCGGACGTGGGCCAGCTCGTGGGCGAGCACCAGGTCCCGGCTCGGCCCGGCGCCGGCACCGAGGACCACGTGGTTGCCGTACGTGAAGGCGTGCGCCCGCCGCTCCTTGGCGGCGAGCTTGGCGGCGAGGCCGTCGTGCAGGCGTACCCCGGTCAGGTCCATGCCGAGCGCCGGCTCGTAGCGGGCGCGTTCGGCCCCGGTCAGCCGACCGGGCCGGCTCGGCCGCCTCCGCCACCCTCACCCGCTCACGTTCCCCTCGTCGCGCCACGCTCCGGTGCCGTCGACCAGCGCCGGGCCGGTGGTGCAGACATTGTCGCGCGCCACCCACAGCGCGGGCGAGCCCGACGGGCCGGGAACCACGCGGATGCCGAGCACGGTGCCGTCGAAGGTGTTCGCGGCGGCGACCGCGTGCGGGCCGAGCCGGCCGGCGCAGAGCAGGCCCTGCACCGGGTAGCCGGGCTTGCCGTCGGCCAGGTCGACGACGTTGGACGACACGTCGAGGCGGTGGCAGTCCCCCACGTACACGCCCTGGTGCAGGAAGGCGGTGGCGGCCCGCGCCGGCGGGGCGATCGTGTTGCCGGTGATCCACACTCGGCGTACCGACTCCCGCTCCTCGTCGGGGTCGCCGAGGGCGACGCTGATGCCGGTGAGCACGCCCGTGACGGTGTTGTCGCGGACCCGTACGTCGGCGGCGGTGGTGCCGGCCACGGTGATGCCGGCGGTGGCCGTGGCGGCGGTCGCGAAGTCCTCGGCGACCCGGCGCAGCCAGGCGGCGAACCGGGTGCGATCGTCGAAGAACCGGGAATCCGGGTTGTGCCGGACCAGGTCGTCGCGGACCACGTCCTGGAGTTCCTCGACGGTCCTGATCTCCTGGTCGCCGAGGTACGCGGTCCAGCCCTTCGGGTCGTCGATCTCGGAGCCGAAGCGCAGGTTGCGGGTCTCCACCAGCGACGACCAGCCCTTGCGCAGGCCGAGTCCGTCCTCACCGGCGAGCAGCGGGTGCACGGCCCGGCGGGCGATCCGGCGGGCGAAGCGGGGGTCGCTCAGCCACTCCAGGAACCGCTTCTCCGGGTCGGCGCCCGGGTCGCCGGTGGCCACCACGTCGCAGCCGAGCACGTCGGTACGCCGGCTGTCCAGCACCAGCACACCGGTCTGCGCGTGGCCCGCCTCAACCCGGCAGTCCCGGACCACGGCGCGCTCCACCGGCCGGCCGCCCTCGGTGCCGTCGCCGCGGACGGTGATCCCGCTCGCCACGGCGGCCGGAGCGTCGCCCATCTCGGCGTGGACCCGCTCGACGAGGACCAGGCCGGCGCGCTGCACGTCGAGGGCCCCGTTGCGCTGGTCGCTCTCGGCCGGCACGGCCGCCACGGACAGGTCGCGGACCTGCACCTCGCCGCAGTCGGTGAAGCGCAGCGCCGACTCGGCGGTGGAGACGATCCGGGTGGCGGAGCCGACCCCGGTGACCAGCACGCAGGACACCCCGGAGAGCACCGCCGGCTCGCTCAGGGTCCACTCCCCCGCGGTCAGGCAGAGCGCGAGCGCGGTGACCCCGGACAGGTCGGCGAACAGCTGCACCAGGTCGGTCTCGGGGCGGACCACGAGGCAGACCGTGCCGCCCTCGTCGCGGCGGCCGGTGACCCGGATCTCGGCGTCGATCGGGTTGTCGGCGTCGTCGAGCCGGACCGCGGTGAGCACCCGGGTGGTCGGGCCGGTGCTGGGCAGCAGCCAGCGCACGTCGATCTGGCCGCGGGCGTCGGTATCCAGGACCACCTGGGCCGGGTCGGCGGCGGTGGGTACGCCGGTGGCCAGGTGCCCGTCGACGGCGGTGAACCGGACCCGCGCGCGGTGCACCGGGCGGCCGCCGTTGCGGACCACCACCCGCACCGGCTCGGGCAGCGGCTGGCCGGGCGGTGCCTGTTGCCCGTCGCCGCCGAGCAGGTCGAGGGTGACCAGGTCGGTCAGCGGCGGGGTGAGCCGGCGGCAGTCCTCGTCGAGCGCCCAGCGGCCGGCGCCGCCGACGGTGGTGCGGCGGAGGATGCCGAGCACCGCGACGTGGTGCACCGGCCCCAGTGGCGGGCGGGCGAGCGGGTTGCCGAGGCCGTCGGTGGGCCAGTCGATGGTGCCGGAGAGGGCGCTGACGCCGTAGACCAGGCGGACGGTGCGGGCGGGGATCAGCCAGTGGTCGCCGACCCGGAAGTCGCCCGCGCCGAAGCGCACCTCGATGCCGGCGTCGTCCAGCTCGTCGGGGCTGGCGTTGGCGACCTGGGCCGGGCCGTCCCAGCGCCGGACGATCGGGGTGCGGCCGAGCGCGGCGAGGTTGGCCGGGGCACCCGCGGCCCACGTCACCGGCAGGGCCGTCCCGTCCGGGGCGCCGGCGGTGGCGAGGTGGCCGGGCCGGCCGTGCAGCTCCCGGTCGGGGCTGGTCACCTCGACGAGGTCACCCTCCCGGAAGGACAGTTCCTCGTCCCGGCCGACCCGGTCCAGGCTCAGCTCGGCGTCCATCCCGGCCGCCGCGGCGGCCGCCGAGGGCGGGCCGATGGCGGTCAGCCCGGCCACCACGCTGCCGTTCTCCCGGGACCAGAGGTAGCGGGCGGTGCCGTCGGTGGCCACGTCGTGCACCTGGACGCGGTAGAGCTGGTTCTCCAGCCGCCGGTAGCCGCCGGAGCCGCTCAGCCGGCACGGGTCGGCGGTCGGGTCCACCTCGCGCAGCGCGGCGGTCATGGTCGGGGCGGTCCGGTCACCCCACAGCGGGTCGACCACGTCCGCGCAGGCGGTGCCGGCGGCCACCTTGACCAGCCGGACCTGCCAGACCGTCCGCGCCCGGGTGGTGGTGTCCGGGCCGCCGAGGGCGGCCTCCCGCAGCCGGGGCGCCTGGTCGGCGGTGACGTGCTGGTCGGCGACGTCGAGCAGGACGGCGTACCGGCCGTCGGCGGTGGGCTCGGGCAGCCCGGGCAGGTCGCCCACCTTCGGCAGGTAGGGCTGGTCGGCGAGCTGGTGGCCGGCCCCACCGCCGGCCGGCGGGGCGGCGTCGACCAGCACCCCGTCCACGTAGTAGCGGCCGGGGGTGATCCGCAGGTCGGGCCAGGCCGTCGCGGTCGGGGTGGCGCCGGCGGTGTCCACCACGGCGAAGCCGGCCCCGTCGAGCGGCCCGCCGGCCGCGCCGACGACGTCGCGGGTCCGCTCCTCGTCGTGCCAGGCGGTGATCTCCGTCTGCTCGTTCCACTCGGCGTCGAGCAGCATCCGGCCCTGCTGCAACAGCACCTGGCGGTAGCCGTCGCGCGGGTCGAACGTCCAGCGGGTGAAGTCTCCCTGCACGTCAACTCCCGAAGATCCCGAGCTCGATGCCGACCGGCCGGTAGGGGTCGAGCTGCCGCTGCGCCGCCCGGAGCCGCAACGGTCGCCTGAGGTGGTGGTGCACGCCCGGCTCGGCCCGGTCCTCGCCGCCCTCCCGGATCGTGGCCGGGCAGGATCCGGCCAGGGCCGGGTACGCGGGCGAGGCCGGGTCGGTGGCCGCGTACACCGGGAGCGGGCCGGGTTCGCCGTCGGCCGGTACGCAGCGGTAGCGGCGCGGGGTGCGCGAGCCGGGGGCGACGTAGCTGAACCGCAGGCAGCCGACCTGCCGGTGGGCCACCGCCACCGGCCCGTCCAGGACGCAGCTGCTGGCGTCGAGGCTGCGGACCCGGACCGCGCCGCGCACGGTGCTGCCCTCCAGGCAGGCGTGCACGCCCTCGCCGGTCAGCGCGGTCCCGCCGCCGGCGGTGGCGTCGAGCACGCAGGTGTCCACGGTGGTCATGGGCACAGTGGCGGCGAGGGTGACCGCGCCGGCCACCACCCGGCTGAGCCGCAGCTGGAGCCGGCTGTTCGGCCGGCCGGCGGCGGACTCGACGCGGACCGCGCCGGTGACCGTGGCGTGCGCGACGGTGAGGTGGCCGAGCTGGCCCGGCGCGACCACCACGTCGCCCTCGACGAGCAGCCCGTCGACGACCACGCTGCTGCCCGGCTCGCCGGTGATCCGCAGGCTGCCGCGCAGGTGCGGGCGCAGCCCGTCGGGGGCGTACCGGCCGGGGACGGGGGCGAGCACCTCGCCGTCCGGTCGGCGGCGGGTCGGCCAGCCGGCGGCCACCAGCACCAGCCGGGTGCCGGCGGGCACGGTCACTGCGACGTCCCCGGGGTAGCTGGCGCTGTCGGCGACCGAGACGACGTAGGTCCCGCCCCGGGTGGGGCTGCCG
>NZ_JBSSLX010000266.1:0-6953 GCF_053890995.1 Micromonospora sp. I033
GGTCCGGGTTGACGGTGTCCGCGCCGGCCACCACGTGGTCGTTGATCCCGTCCTTCGGGTACGCCGACCGCCCGGGCAGCCCCCACAGCCGCTCGGCGTTGGTGTCGTTGTCGCAGAGCAGGGGCGTGGGCGTGCCGTCCCCCTCCAGCAGGAGCTGGCCGAGCACCCAGTGCTCGCCGACCAGCCGGGCGCCGTCGCCGACCAGCCGGGGCACCCGGTCGCCGCCGGGCAGCCCCCACGCCCAGGTGTTGCGGAACCAGAGGGTGGGCAGCACGTGCAGGGTGTCGTCGGTGTCCCCCCGGTTGGCCACCGTGATCAGCACGCACAGGTCGGTCGGGGACGCCTTGGCGTAGTCGACGGTGACCGCCCAGTACCTGTCGTCGTCGAAGATCCCCGTGTCGACCAGCTCGTACTCGGTGTCGTCCCGGCCGCGCAGCGCGTTCACCGCGACCAGCTCGTCGTAGGGGAAGGCGGCCTGCGGGTAGTGGTAGCGCCAGCGCATCCAGGAGTGGGTGGGCGTCGAGTCCTCGTACCACCAGTAGTCCTTGACGTCCTCCCCGTGGTTGCCGCCGTCACCGCCGAGGCCGAACATCCGCTCCTTGAGGATCGGGTCCCGCCCGTTCCAGAGCGCCAGGGCGAAGCAGAACGTCTGCCGGTCGTCGCAGACGCCCGCCATGCCGTCCTCGTTCCACCGGTAGGCTCGGGACCGCGCGTGATCGTGGGGAAAGTAGTCCCACGCCGTGCCGTGTTCGCTGTAGTCCTCCCGTACCGTCCCCCACGCCCGCTCGGACAGATAGGGACCCCATGCGCGCCAGTCCTGCTCCCCGGCGTCGGCCTGGGCGAGCCGGTGCCGCTCGGGGTCGGGGGTCGCGGAAATCGGGCGGTCGGTGATCACCTGCACATCTTCGACGCCCCCGGGGTACTTCACCACAGGGGCCATTGTCGTCGTGGCGGGTGACACCCCGCCGGTGGTGGAGGAAAGTTGATCAGAATTGGACTGGTTACCCCGCGTTGGCACGCCAGCCCCAGCACTTGAGGTGTTCGGCCCTATCCTCTGTACTGCATCAGGTGTGACGGGACGGCAGCACCTGGTAGGTGTCAGCCCCCGACTGACGGCCAGGAATCCCGTGCGTAAGGCGATGCATGGGTGCGGCCAGGGCGAGGAGGAGCGTGGCGGATGACGGTGGGACGACTCCTGCTACAAGTTGAGCAAGGTGGTGGGCACCGGACCGGTGTTGGGCACCACGCCACTGCATGCTGACCGGTCGTCGCTACCTGCTGAGGCTGACCGACGAACAGGCCGAATACGCCGAAAAAGTGGGCGCCATCTGCCGGGCAGTGTGGAACACAGCGCTGGAACAACGTCGCGAGTACCGTCGGCGAGGTGCGTGGATCAGCTATATCGAGCAGGCTCGGCAGCTCGCTGAGGCCAAGAAGGATCCTGCGTGTACCTGGCTGGCCGAGGCTCCGTCGCACACGCTGCAACAGACGCTGCGCGATCTGGAGCAGGCGTGCAAGATCCACGGCACGTGGAAGCCTCGGTGGCGGTCGAAGAGCCGTACTGCGCCCTCCTTCCGATTTCCTGACCCCAAGCAACTCGCCGTGCGCCGGCTTAACCGTCGCTGGGGAGAGTTGCATCTGCCTAAGTTTGGGCATGTCAGGTTCCGCTGGACCCGGCCCCTCGGTGGCACGATCCGAAACGCCACCGTTTCCCGTGATGGCGGCCGCTGGTTCGTCTCGTTTTGTGTGGAAGACGGCCTGGAAAAGGCGCCACCAAGCGGAAAGCCGCCAGTCGGCCTTGACCGGGGCGTAGCCGTCGCGGTAGCAACATCGGCCGGCACTTTTCACGACCGCGAATGCGTGACACCAGGCGAGGCGGAACGGTTGAGGCGGTTGCAGCAAGGCCTATCCCGCTCGCGTCGGGTTCACGGCCGTTGCAAACGTTCGAGGCGCCGAGACGAGCTGCGGGCGCAACTAGGTCGACTTCACGCTCGGATCCGAGCACGCCGCTCCGACTTCATGGCACAAACCGCAGTTCGGCTCGTTCGAAACCACGGTCTCGTTGTCGTAGAGGACCTGCGGATTAAGAATATGACCGCCAGCGGTAAGGGCCGCCTGAGCAGCCCTGGCAGTCGGGTGCGACAGAAGGCCGCACTCAACCGGGCCATTCTGTCCAAGGGTTGGGGCGCACTGCTGCTTCGGCTCGAACATGCCGCGCGCTACCACGGCGCTGCGGTGATTAAGGTCAACCCCGCATACACGTCGCAAACTTGCAATGCCTGCAAGCACACCGCCCGGGAAAACCGCGAGAGCCAAGCGGCCTTTCGGTGTGGCGCCTGCGGGTACCAAGCACACGCCGACGTGAATGCGGCAAAGAACATCCTCGCCGCCGGACTGGCGGTGACAGGGCGTGGAGACTTCGCCGTGGGGCGGTCTGTGAAGCGCCAACCACTCAAGGGATCAATCGCATGAACATGCGTCACCCTCGGGAATCCTCCGCCTTCAGGCATGGGGAGGAAGTCAACGACATTCGCTTCGGTCCGCAGGTCTGCGGGGACCTCTCCGCCTCGTCGACCCGGGAGTGGCTGGTCACCGACGGGCGCGGCGGCTACGCCATGGGCACGGTGGCCGGGCTGCGCACCCGGCGCTACCACGGTCTGCTCGTGGTGGCCGGGGAGCGGCCCGCCGCCCGCAAGGTGGGACTGGTCAGCCTCGACCCGGCGGTGACCCTGCCGTCGGGGCAGCAGGTCCGGCTCGGCGCCCACGAGTGGTCCTCGGGCGTGGTCGACCCGCGCGGCTTCGAGCTGCTGGAGCGCTTCGACCTCACCGAGGGGGTGCCGCGCTGGCGCTGGCGGGTCGGCGACGTGGTGATCGAGCGGGAGATCGCCATGGCGTACGGCAGGTCCTGCGTGGCGGTGGTGCACCGGCTGATCTCCGGTGGCCCGGTCCGGCTGGACCTCGCCGCGGCCTGCACCTGGCGGGACGCCCACGGCGAGCGGCGCGCGGACGGCCCGACCCCGCGGCTGGAGCAGGTGGCCGGGGGCGCGGTGGTGGAGGGCGCGTTCCGGCTGTCCGGGCCCGACTGGACCCCCGAGGGCCGGTGGTGGCTCGGCGCGCACCACCGGGAGGAGGCCGCGCGCGGGCTGCACCCCGAGGAGGACCTCTGGTACGCCGGCTGGTTCTCCGGCGCCCTCGACGAGCCGGGCGCCGAGGTGTCCGTGCTGGCCTGGGCGGACGACCTGGCCGAGGAGCCGCCGCCGGCGACCGCGCTGGTCGAGGCGGCCCGGCGGCGCCACCGGGCGGTGGTGGCCGCGGCGAAGCCGGACGACGACGTCGACGCCACCCTCGCCCTGGCCGCCGACGCCTTCGTGGTGCGCACCGCCACCGGCCCCGACGTGGTGGCCGGCTACCCCTGGTTCGGGGCCTGGTCGCGGGACACGATGACCTCCTACGAGGGGCTCTTCCTCCGCACCAACCGCGGCGACGAGGGACGGGACCTGCTGCGGGCGTACGCGGCGACGCTGTCGGAGGGGATGCTCGCGAACACCGCCGACACCGGGCGGGTGGAGCACAACACGGTCGACGCGACGCTGTGGTTCCTGCACGCGGTGAGCCGGCACGTCACCGTCACCGGGGACACCGACCTCGGCGCGGAGCTGCTGCCCGCGCTGCACGCCGTGGTGGACGCCCACGTGGCGGGCACCCGCTACGGCATCCGCGTCGACCCGGCCGACGGGCTGCTCACCCAGGGCGGCCCGCCGGACGTGGCGCTCACCTGGATGGACGCCCGGGTCTACGGCGTGCCGGTCACCCCGCGTACCGGCAAGCCGGTCGAGGTCAACGCGCTCTGGGTGAACGGGCTGGCCGGGCTCGCCGAGCTGACCGAGCTGACCGGGCGGGACGGCACCGACCTCCGGGGCCGGCACGCGCGGGCCGCCGCCGCGTTCCGGGAGCGCTTCCCCACGCCGGCCGGCTGGCTGCACGACGTGGTGGACGCGCCGGCGCCCGCGTACCCGCTCGGCGGGGCGCCGCACCACGACGACGACCTGCTCCGCCCCAACCAGCTGCTCGCCTGGTCGCTGCCGTACGCGCCGCTGGAGCCGGACGAGGTCACCCTGCGCCGGGTCACCGAGGGGCTGTTCACGCCGCTCGGGCCGCGCAGCCTCGCCCCCGACTCCCCCGGCTTCGTCGGCCGGCACCGGGGCGGCCCGGCCGAGCGGGACTCCGGCTACCACCAGGGCACCGTCTGGCCGTGGCTGATCGGGCCGTTCGTCGACGCGTACCGCCGGGCCGGCCTGCCCACCGACGACCTGCTGGTGGGGCTGGAGGGGCACCTGACCGAGTACGGCCTGGGGTCGGTCAGCGAGACGGCCGACGGGCTCGCCCCGCACGCCGCCACCGGCTGCCCGTTCCAGGCGTGGTCCGTGGCCGAGCTGCTGCGCGTCCGGCGGCACCGGCTGTAACGCGTTACAGACCGGCAACCGGCGCGTCTCCGCTGGTTATCGACCGCTGGGCAGGATGGGCTGCGACCCCACGACGGACCGCTCGCGGTGCCGTCGGGCGGTGCGGGAACCACAACTCAGAGGGGGCCGCATGTCCGCTGACGCCGAAGTGATCGACATCCAGCCCGCCCGGCGCCAGCGGGTGCTGATCCTCTCCTGGGAGTACCCACCCGTGCTCGTCGGTGGCCTCGGCCGCCACGTGCACGCGCTCTCCGTCGCGCTGGCCGCCGCCGGCCACGAGGTCACCGTCGTCACCCGGCACGCCGAGGGCGTCCCCCTGGAGGAGTACGCCGACGGCGTGCGCGTCCTGCGGGCCGCCGAGGACCCGGTCCGGTTCCCGCTCGCCACCGGCTCGCTGCTGGCCTGGGCCATGGCGTTCAACCACACCCTCACCCGGACCGCCCTGCGCGCCGCCGAGGCCGGCGGCTACGACGTCGTCCACGCCCACGACTGGCTGGTCGCGCACACCGCGGTCACCCTGGCCGAGCACCTGGACCTGCCCCTGGTCACCACGATCCACGCCACCGAGGCGGGCCGGCACCAGGGCTGGCTGCCCGAGGAGATGAACCGCACCATCCACGGCGTCGAACACTGGTTGAGCAACGCCTCGGCCCGGGTGATCGCCTGCTCCGGCTACATGCGCGACCAGGTGGCCCGGCTGTTCGACGTGCCGGCCGCGCGGATCGACGTGGTGCCCAACGGGGTGGACGACCGGGCCTGGCACGCCCGCCCCCGCGCCGTCTCCGCCGCCCGCGCCCGGTTCGCCGGCGGCGGCCCGCTGGTCGGGTACGCCGGCCGGCTGGTCTACGAGAAGGGCGTGCAGCACCTGGTGCACGCGGTGCCGTACCTGCGCGACCGGCACCCGGGCCTGCGGGTGGTGATCGCCGGCGACGGCCCGTACCGGGACGAGCTGGTCGACCAGGCCCGCCGGCTGCACCTCGGCGACACCGTCCGGTTCGCCGGCTTCCTGGACGCCACCCAGCTCCCGGCCGTCCTCGGCGCCACCGACGCGACGGTGGTCCCCAGCCTGTACGAGCCGTTCGGCATGATCGCCCTGGAGGCGGCCGCCGCCGGGGCGCCCCTGGCCGTGGCGGAGACCGGCGGCCTGGCCGAGATCGTCGAGTCCGGGGTGACCGGGGTGACCTTCCCGCACGGCGACCCGGCCGCGCTGGCCGGCGCGGTCGACCGGCTGCTCGGCGACGAGGTCTTCGCCCGCCGGGTGGCCCGCCGGGCCCGCACCATGGTCGCCGAACGCTACGCCTGGTCCGCCATCGCCGCCCGGACCGCCGGCAGCTACGCCGTCGCCCGCCGAGAGCACGGCGCGTTCCAGGCCCGCCGCGCGGCGGCGCTGCTGGCCGGCGGCCGATCCGCCATCGCCATCCCGGACGGAAATCTGCTGGCCGGAGCCGCGAGCTGAGCCGACCGGCCCTGACGGGCGATAGGTGTTGTCCGATCCGTTGGCTATTGTGGACATCCACCAGCGGTGAGGAGTGCGGTGCAGCAGGTAGTGATCGCCGGCCGGTACCGCCTGCTCGACCTGGTCGGACGCGGCGGGATGGGCCGGGTCTGGCGGGCGCGGGACGAGATGCTGCACCGCGAGGTGGCGGTGAAGCAGGTGGTGCCGCCGAGCTGGCTCGCCGCGCACGAGCGCGACGAGGTGCGCGCCCGGACGCTCCGCGAGGCGCGCACGGCCGCCCGGCTCAGCCACCCCAACGTGGTCCGGGTCTACGACGTGGTCCGGGTCGACGACGACCCGTGGCTGGTGACGGAGTACGTCCCGTCCCGCTCGCTGCAGGAGATCATCGAGACGGACGGGCCGGTGGACCCGCGCCGGGCCGCCGGCATCGGGCTGGCGGTGCTGGCCGCGCTGCGCGCCGCGCACGAGGCGGGGGTGCTGCACCGGGACGTGAAGCCCGCGAACGTGCTGCTGGCCCGCGACGGCCGGGTGCTGCTCACCGACTTCGGGCTGGCCGTCTTCGACGGTGGCGACGGGATGATGACCCGGCCCGGCCTGGTCCTCGGCTCCCCGCAGTACGTCGCCCCGGAACGGGCCGCCGAGGGGGTGTCCAGCGTCGAGGCGGACCTCTGGTCGCTGGGCGCCACCCTGCACGCGGCGGTGGAGGGCCGGTCCCCGTACGCCCGCAGCACCGCGATGGCCACGCTGACCGCTCTCGCCAGCCAGCCGCCGGATTCGGCCCCGCACGCCGGCCCGCTGGCGCCGGTGCTGGCCGGGCTGCTCCGCCGCGACCCGCGGCACCGGCTCGGCCACGACGACGCGGCCCGGCTGCTCGCCGCCGCCACCGCGCCGGCGATCGACGTGCCGCCCCGGCCGTCCCTCGCCCCCGCGCCTCCCGACGTCGACCGGTCGAGCCGGGACGGCACCGACGCGGGCGCGGCGGTGCCGGCCGGTCCCACCACCACCACCACCAGCGGCGGCGAGCGGCGCCGGGC
>NZ_JBSSLX010000267.1:0-6936 GCF_053890995.1 Micromonospora sp. I033
TCCCGCGCCCGCGGTGGCCGCTGGCGGCGTGAGCGCGCCGCTGCCCGTCCCGCCGGTCGTCGCCGAGCAGCCGGCCGATGCCGCACCGGCCGGCTGGCCGCCCCCGGTCGCCACCCCGGTGACGGCGCCGGCACCCGCTACGTGGCCCGGCGTCCCGTCCCCGGCGCCGGTGGCAAACCCATCCGTTCCGTCCCGGTCGGTACCGGCCTGGCTGGGCATCGCCGCCACGATCGTGAGCGCCCTCATCGCCCTGGCCTCCTTCGGCCTGCTCACCTGGCTGGTGGTGCTCGTCTACGCGCTCGTGCGGCGCAGCTGGCCCAACGCGCTCGCCGCGCTCTACTACCTGGCCCTGAACGTGACCTTCGTCGTCGTGCTCGGCGAGAGTGAAACGGACGAGGTGTCCGATGCCGAGGGCGTCCTGATCGTCGCCTGGTTGCTCACCTGTCTGGTCGGTTTCCTGCACACGATCCTGCTCAACGGTCAGCTCCTGCGCTGGCTCCGCGGCCGTCTGGCCCGTCCGGAGCCGGTGGACGAGCGCCGGTTGCGCCGGGAGCAGGCTCGCTACCTGCTGTACCACTATCCGGCGGCCCGGCAGGAGCTGCGCATCGGGCGCCCGGACCTGGCGCGCGCGTTCGACGACGGCGGGCTGGTGGACATCAACGCGGTGACCGAGCAGGTCATCGCCGGGCTTCCCGGGATGACCGTCGCGCAGAGCCGGCAGGTGGTGGTGGACCGGTGGGCGCGCGGTCCGTTCGGGTCGATGGAGGACCTGGCCACCCGCTGCCTGCTGCCCCCGGCGCTCACCGACTCCCTCCGCGACCTCCTCCTCTTCCTCCCCCCACCCGGCCCGAGCGACGTCGACCAGGAAGTCCCGGTCCGGCAGTGGCCCGGGTCGTGACGGGATCCCGTTGATCAAAAAAAGGGCCGGGCGCGGGTGCGCAGGGGCTTCGCCACGGCGGGTCCTGGTAGAAATGCCGGATGGGTCAGGATCGGATGGCCGTCCGGGAGCGTGCCGAGGCGGTGCTGCGGCGGCTGGCGGGTGAGCACGCCCGGCTCCGCGAGGACCAGTGGCGGGCCATCGAGGCGCTGGTGGTCGACCGGCGGCGGGTGCTCTGCGTGCAGCGCACCGGCTGGGGCAAGTCGGCCGTCTACTTCGTGGCCACCGCGCTGCTGCGCGAGGGGGGCGAGCACGGCCCCACGGTGATCGTGTCGCCGCTGCTGGCGCTGATGCGCAACCAGGTCGAGTCGGCGGCCCGGGCCGGGATCCGGGCCCGCACCATCAACTCCGCCAACCTCGACGAGTGGGACGAGATCACCGCGGAGATCCACGCCGGGGCGGTGGACGTGCTGCTGATCAGCCCGGAACGCCTCAACAACCCGGACTTCCGGGACGGCGTGCTGCCGAAGCTGGCAGCCACCACCGGGCTGCTGGTGGTGGACGAGGCGCACTGCGTCTCCGACTGGGGGCACGACTTCCGCCCCGACTACCGGCGGCTGCGCACCTTCCTCGCCAACCTGCCCGAGCGCACCCCGGTGCTCGCCACCACGGCCACCGCCAACGCCCGGGTCACCCAGGACGTGGCCGAGCAGCTGGGCGACGCCCTGGTGCTGCGCGGCACCCTCGACCGGGAGTCGCTGCGCCTGGGCGTACTGGACCTGCCGAGCCCGGCGCACCGGCTGGCCTGGCTCGCCGACCACCTGGACCGGCTCCCCGGCTCCGGGATCATCTACACGCTGACCGTGGCGGCGGCCGGCGAGACCGCGGAGTTCCTCCGCGCCCGGGGCTGGTCGGTGGCCGCCTACACCGGGCAGGCCGAGGACGCCGACCGGCGGGCCGCCGAGCAGGACCTGCTGGACAACAAGATCAAGGCCCTGGTCGCCACCAGCGCGCTCGGCATGGGCTTCGACAAGCCCGACCTCGGCTTCGTGGTGCACCTCGGCGCGCCGCCCTCGCCGATCGCCTACTACCAGCAGGTCGGCCGGGCCGGCCGGGCCGTCGAGCACGCCGAGGTGCTGCTGCTCCCCGGCGTCGAGGACGCGGCGATCTGGCGCTACTTCGCCTCGCTGGCCTTCCCGCCCGAGGAGCAGGTCCGGGCCGTGCTCGCCGCCCTGGACACCGGGCGGCCGATCTCCACCCAGGCCCTCGAACCGGTGGTCGACCTGCGCCGGGCCCGGCTGGAGCTGATGCTCAAGGTGCTCGACGTCGACGGCGCGGTCCGCCGGGTGCGCGGCGGCTGGCTCGCCACCGGCGAGCCCTGGGTCTACGACGAGGCCCGGTTGCGCCGCGTCGCCCAGGCGCGCACCGCCGAGCAGCAGGCCATGCGGGAATACGCGGCCACACCCGGCTGCCGGATGCGCTACCTGCGGGAGTGCCTGGACGACGCCGGGGCCGGGGACTGCGGCCGGTGCGACAACTGCGCCGCCCCGCTGTTCGGCGCCGAGGTCTCCGACGCCGCGCTCAGCGCCGCGCAGACCTTCCTGGGCCGCCCCGGCGTGGAGGTCGCGCCGAAGAAGCTCTGGCCGACCGGGCTGGAGGCGGTCGGCGTACCCCTGAAGGGGCGCATCCCCCCGGCGGAGCAGGCGCTGCCCGGGCGGGCCGTGGGACGCCTGTCCGACCTGGGCTGGGGCGGGCGGCTGCGCGGCCTGGTCGGGCCGGACGCGGCGGACGGCCCGGTCCCCGACGACGTGGCGGCGGCGGTGGTCGAGGTGCTCAAGGCCTGGGCGCACGGCGACGACCCGTGGCCGCGCCGCCCGGTCGGCGTGGTCGCGGTCGGCTCCCGCACCCGGCCGCTGCTGGTCGGCTCGCTCGCCGAGCGGATCGCGGCGGTGGGCCGGCTGCCGCTTCTCGGCCGGGTCGTCCCGACCGGCCCGGCCGGGGCCGGCGGGCCGCGGGGCAACAGCGCCCAGCGGGTACGCGCGCTGCACGACGCCTTCGCGGTGCCCGGCGACCTGGCCGACGCGCTGGCCGGGCTGGACGGGCCGGTGCTGCTCGTCGACGACCTGGTCGACTCGGGCTGGACCATGAGCATGGTGGCCCGGCTGCTGCGCCGGGCCGGCGCGCCCGACGTGCTGCCGCTGGCTCTCGCGGTGGCCGGCTGAACCGTCGCTCCCGGGGCCCGGAAAGTTCCGGCCGGTCCACGAATGCGAGCGTCGCCACCGTCTGCGGACCGTCGGCGGGCCGGCCCGCGACCGGCGGTACCGTGGGCCCATGACCGAGCAGCGACCCGTCGTCCAGACGTACTCCGTCACCGGGATGACCTGCGAACACTGCGTCCGGGCGGTGACCGAGGAGCTGTCCGCCCTGCCGGGCGTCGAGGAGGTCCGGATCGACCTCGCCGCCGGCACGGCCACGGTCACCAGCGCCGCCGCGCTGCCGCTCGACTCCGTCCGCGCCGCCGTCGACGAGGCGGGCTACGAGCTGGCCGCCGGCATTGCCTGAGTCCCCGCCCCTCGCCGGCACCGACGCGCCGGTCACCGGCGGATCCGCTCCGGGCGGGCCCGTCGAGGTGGACCGGGCGACGCTGCGGCTCGCCCTGGTGGTCGGCGGGCTGGTGCTGGCCGTGCTGCTCGGCTTCGGTCTCGGCCGGCTGAACCCGCCGCCGAACCCGACCCGCACCGGGGAGCTCCCGGTGACCGCCGCGCACAGCCACGCCCCCGGCACCGGAGCGCACGCGCACGGCGGGGCAACCGTCACCCAGGGCGGCGACGCGGACGCGGCCGGCCTGTCGATCAGCTCGGCGGGCTACACGCTCGCCCCGTCGACCGTGGAGTTCACCGCCGGCAGGGCCGGTGAGCTGCGGTTCCAGATCAGGGACGAGCGGCGGCGGGCGGTCACCCGGTTCGCCGTCGTGCACGACAAGCCGATGCACCTCATCGTGGTGCGCCGCGACCTCACCGGCTACCAGCACCTGCACCCGACCATGGCCGCCGACGGCACCTGGTCGGTGCCGCTGACCCTGGCGGACCCGGGCGCCTGGCGGGCGTACGCGGACTTCACGGCGGTCGCCGACGACGGCCGGCAGACCGCCGTGACCCTCGGCGTCGACCTGGTCGCGCCGGGCGGGTACGCGCCCCGGCCGCTGCCCGCCCCGGCCACCTCGACCACGGTCGACGGGTTCACCGTCGGCTACGCGGGCACCCCGGCGGTGGGGCAGTCGGTGCCGCTGCGGTTCCGGGTCACCGGCGCCGGTGGCGCGGCCGCTCCGCTGGAGCCCTACCTCGGCGCGTACGGCCACCTGGTCGCGCTCCGCGAGGGCGACCTCGGCTACCTGCACGTGCACCCCGAGCCGGTGCGGGACGGCGACGCCGTGACGTTCTGGCTGACCGCGCCCGGGCCGGGCCGCTACCGGATGTTCCTGGACTTCCGGATCGGCGGCGTGGTGCGGACGGCCGCGTTCACCGTGACGGTGCCCTGAGCGCCGACGGGCCGACTCAGCCGGCCCGGCGGACCGGGCGGCGGGCCAGGTAGCGCAGCAGGTCGCGGATGTGGTGCTTCTCCTCGGCGGGGACGTTCGGGTCGGCCAGCCGCTCCAGGATCACCCGCACGTCGGCCTCCACCGGGCCGTCCTCCGCGCCGCGGCGGCGGGGCACCGCGCCGGCGTCGGGCAGGCCCAGCGCGCGGAAGGCGGCCGCCACCGGCAGGTCGAGGGCGGCGCAGAAGCCGCGCACCTTGGCCAGCTCGGGATAGTCCTGCCAGTCGCCGGCCAGCCACCGGAACACGGTCGACCGCCCCACGCCGGTGTGCGTGGCCAGATCGGTCACCGTCCAGCCGCGCTCCTCGCGGGCGTCATCGATGGCGCGTCGCACGAAGCGCGCGAACGCCATCTGCGGCGAAACCTCTGCGGAAGCCATCCCCCGGGGTCTGTCCCTTTCCGCCGGAGCACCCGACTCTGGGCACCGAGCCTAGTACGCCGCGACTGATAAGTAACTGACTGATCGGTCGGAAGGTCCCGTGGGCGGGACCGTCACAGGCATAGACAATTGTGAGCCGTCAACTAAACTCGACGGACCGCTGAGCAGCGAACACGACGAGGAGCAGCATGGCCGAGCCGGACCGTCCCGTGCCCCACCGCCCGGGCGCCATCAGCCTCTTCTTCGTGGCCAAGGCCGGCGTCTTCGCCCTCGGTTTCTGGATCTGGCTGCTGGTGCTCGCGGTGCTCGGCGACCCGGCGACCGGCGTGCACCTGATCGCCGCGACCGGTGCCATCACCACGACGCTGGTCGCCGTGGTGCTGGGCGCCCGGATGGCCCTCCAGCGCAACGCCGCCGTCCGGCACGCCGAGCTGAAGCGGCTGCTCGTCGACATCTCGTGGAACGCGTTCGCCGCGGCCGGCAACGCCGACGAGTCGGCGACGGTGGTGCCGTTCCCGACGGCGGCGCAGGAGACCGACCGGTCCACCAACCGCGGGCCCGGCGAGCGGGTGTCCGCGCTCGACCGGGGGGAGCGCAACCGGGGCGACCGCCGCCGCTAGGGGCGGCCGGCGAGCAGCGCCTCCAGCCGGGGCGTGACACCCCACTGGTCGACCAGCTCGCGGTATTCGGCGCGCTGGTCGTCGGTCGGCGCGCTCCCGGTGCGCCGGGCCCGGATCAGCAGGTTGCGCGGGGTGTGCCGGGAGTCGACGAACTCCACCACCTCGGCACGGTAGCCGTGCAGCCGGAGCAGGCCGGCGCGCAGCGCGTCGGTGAGCACGTCGGCGAACCGCTCGCGCAGGATGCCCTGCCGGGTGAGCAGCTCGTACGGCCCCGGCGCGGGGTGGGCCCGGAGCTGGGCGGCCACGTCGTGGTGGCAGCACGGGGCGGCGAGCACCCAGCGGGCGCCCCAGCGCAGCGCGCGGGCCAGCGCCTCGTCGGTCGCGGTGTCGCAGGCGTGCAGCGCGAGCACCAGGTCCGGCGCCGGCTCGACCTGCGCGTCGGCGATGGTGCCGGCCACGAAGCTCACCCGGCCGGCCCAGCCCAGCCGCTCGGCCAGCTCGGTGTTGCGCCGGCGCTGGTCCTCGCGGACGTCCACGCCGACCAGCGTCACGTCCAGCCCGCGCTGGGCCAGGTAGCGGTAGGCCGCGAAGGTCAGGTAGGCGTTGCCGCAGCCGAGGTCCACCACCCGCAGCGGCCCGGTCAGGTCGTCCGGCAGGGTGGCGGCCAGCGCCCGGAGGAACGCGTCCACCTGGCGACGCTTGGCCGCCGTGCCGCCGATCTCGGCGAAGATCGGGTCGCCCGGGTCGAGCAGCCAGTCCTTGGCCCGGTCGTGGCCGCCCGGCTCCGGCGCCGGCCGGCTGGCCGCCGCCCGGTGCACCTGCGCCTCACCCGACTTGGTCACCCGGAGCTGGAGCGTGCTGCCGGCGGTCTCCACGTGCCAGTTGCCGAAGGGCTCGGCGAGCAGCGCGTCGACCGCCGTGCCGGCCTCCGCGCCCGGCGCCACGTTCCGGGTGTACGGCCGGGCCCCGTCGGAGGTGGAGATCTGCAGCCGCGGACCGCCCTTGAGGGTGACCGGGCGCAGTTCGGCGCGGACCACCGAGGGGCGCTGGCCGCGGCGACGCCCGGCGGCGACCGCCCGGGTCAGGGCGGGGTCGAGCAGCAGCGCCCGCACCTCGCGCAGCGCGGCGTCCAGTGGTTCCGGCATGGCTTCCTCTTCCTCGGCGGGGGTGGAACGGGGACGTCCCCCGCACCGGATGACCGGTACGGGGGACGTCGGATGTCTCGCGGGTCAGTCGGCGGTCGCCTCGGCCGGCGTACCGGTGCCACCGCCACCACCGCGGCGGCGCCGGCGGCGGCGCGGCTTGGCGGCCGACTCGCCCTCGGCGGACGCGGCGGCCGGCTCGGCGCCACTCTCGGTGGAGATCACCGCGGTGGGCTCCCCGGCGACCGTCTCGCCGGCCCGGCGGCGCCGGCGGCGGCGCGGGGTGCGGGCACCCTCCTCGGCGGACGCCTCGGCGGCCGGGC
>NZ_JBSSLX010000268.1:0-6874 GCF_053890995.1 Micromonospora sp. I033
GCCGCCGCTCTCGGTCTGCCGCGCCTTGCCCTGCACCTCCAGGTACGCGGTCACCGTGGTGGCCCGCCCCACCTCGGTGTCCTTGAGGGTGACCACGCAGTTGGCGCCGCTCGCGGTGCTGTAGAGCAGGTAGACCCGCCCCTGGCGCACCCCGCCGGCGGTCAGCGTCGCCGAGTCGATCACCTGGTAGCCGCTGCCGCACACCTGTCCCGCCGTGTACGGGTTGGGCTTCTGCGGGGCCGGCGTGCTGCCGGTCGGCGCGGGAGCGCCGGTGGTCGGTGCCGGGGCGCCGGTCGACGGGGTGCCGCCGTCCGCCGCCGGGCGGCTCGGCGTGGCCGACGGCGACCGGCTCGGCCGCCCGGTGCGGCTCGGCGTCGGCCCGGCGCCGGCACTGGCGCCGGCCGTCGCGTCCGGCTGCTGCCGGGGGTCGGCGGCCGCGGACTCCCCGGTCAGGGCGGCCGGGCGCTGGCCCGGGTCGGTGTCGTCGGGGGAGCGCAGCACCGCCACGACGACCGCGGTCAGCACGGCGACCAGCACCACGCCGGCCGCACCGGCCAGCGCCAGCGCCCGGCCGCGGCCCCGGCGCTCCGCCGGCTCCTCCAGCGTCGGCGGTACGCCCGAACCGGCGTGCCGGTCCCGCACCGACCCGTGGCCCGGTTCCGGCCCCGGCCGCGCGACGCCGACCGACCAGGCCGGCCCCGGCGCGGGCACCGGCCCGGAAGTCGGGATGTGTCCGGGAGCGGCGGAGGAGTGCCCGGGAACGGGGCCGGGACGCGGCGTCGTGGTGCCGGCGGCCGGGTCGGGGCCGGCGGGGGACAGCGGCGCGGCCGGGAACACCGCGGGTGGCTGGCCGGTGGGTGGCGTACCGCCGGGCGGGTCCGGGACCGGCGTGGGCGCCGGTAGGACGGCCGGGCCCGGCACGGCGGGCCCGGCGACCGCCCACGGCGGGCGCGGGGCGACCGGGAGGGCGGCGAGGGTGGCGTCCCGGGCGTCCTGGGCGGCCTCGGCCAGGGCGAGCGCGCTCGTGAACCGGTCGGCCGGCCGCTTCGCCAGCGCCCGGCTGACCACCTCGACGACCGCCGGTGGCGTGCCCACCAGCGGCGGCGGCTCGTCGTGGACGTGCCGCATGGCGACCTGGAGCGGGTTGTCGCCCTCGAAGGGCGGACGGCCGGCCAGGCAGTAGTAGCCGACCGCGCCGAGCGCGTAGACGTCGGTGACCGGTGACACCGGCTGGCCGGCGGCCTGCTCCGGCGACATGTACGAGGCGGTGCCGAGCACCATGTGCGCGGCGGTGATGCCGGCCATGGTGCTGGCCCGGGCGATGCCGAAGTCGACAAGCACCACCGTGCCGTCCCGCTTCACCAGCAGGTTCCCGGGCTTCACGTCGCGGTGCACGATCCCGGCGAGGTGGGCGGCGTGCAGCGCGTGCGCGGCCTGCGCCACCACCGACATGGTGGAGGCCGGGTCGAGCCGGCCGGCCCGCCGGATCCAGGTGACCAGCGGCTCGCCGTCGACGTACTCCATCACCAGGTAGCTGACCTGGCTGCCGTCGGCGAGGGTCGCCGAGCCGAAGTCGTGCACCTGGACGATGCCGGGGTGGCGCAGCGCGGCCAGCATCCGGGCCTCGGCGTGGAAACGGGTGGTGAACTCGGGGTCGGCGACCAGCGACGGCAGCAGCACCTTCACCGCGACCTCGCGGCCCAGCAGGGTGTCGGTGCACTTCCAGACGGCCCCCATGCCGCCCGTCGCGATGCGTTCGCCCAGCCGATAGCGATCGCTGAGCACCACTCCTTGAGTCAGCACCGCGCCACCGTACCGGCCCGGGGTGTCAGCATGATCCATGTGGCGGCCGGGCCGTCCCGCGTCCGGCCGACTAGGCTTGCGGGGGTTTCCGTCCCAGGGCGACGGCGGCGAGGGGAGACGCGGCATGGCGTGGAGCTGGCGGTACGAGGGCACGAACGGCACTTCGGTCGACGGGCCGGGTGAGTCGTTCGCCAGCCAGGCGGACGCCGAGTCGTGGATCGGCCAGGCCTGGCGGGAGCTCGCGGCGTCCGGCGTCACCTCGGTCGCGCTCGTCGAGGACGACCGGGTGGAATACCGGATGAGCCTGCTGCCCCCGGCCGAATGACCGGCTACGACCGCCCGCGCGACCCGCTGGTGCTCGGGGTGCCCCGGGCGGCGTTCCGGCCCAGCGCGATCTTCCTCGCCCTGGTCGCGCTCTTCGTGGCCAGCGGGGTGATGACCTGGAACCGGTTCGGCAACGTCCGGTTCGACGTGTTCCTCTTCGTGGTCTCCGGCTGGCTGATCTCGCTGTGCCTGCACGAGTACGCCCACGCCGTGGTCGCGTACCGGGCCGGGGACCGGGACATCGCGCACCGCGGCTACCTGACGCTGAACCCGCTGAAGTACACCCACCCGCTGCTGTCCATCGTGCTGCCGGTGGTGGTGGTGCTGCTCGGCGGCATCGGCCTGCCCGGCGGCGCGGTCTGGGTCGACCGGCACGCCATCCCCGGCCGGCTGCGGCACACCCTGGTCAGCCTGGCCGGACCGGCCACCAACGTGCTGTTCACCCTGCTGCTGGTGGTGGCCGTGCGGATCGGCCTGGAGGTGGGCGGCCCGCTGGAGTTCTGGGCCGGCGTGGGGCTGCTCGCGTTCCTCCAGCTCACCGCCAGCGTGCTCAACCTGCTGCCGGTGCCGGGCCTGGACGGCGGCAACATGATCGAGCCGTGGCTGAGCCCGCAGTACCGGCGGATGTACGACCTGTTCGCCCCGTACGGCTTCATCCTGCTGTTCGCGCTGCTGTGGAGCCCGCAGATCAACGGCTGGTTCTTCGGCGCGGTCTTCTCCGTCGGGGACCTGCTCGGCCTGCCGTCGCAGCTCTACGGTTTCGGGTGGCGCCTGATCCGGTTCTGGGAGGGCTGACCCTCCGGAGCCGGTAGCCGCCGCGCAGCGGCGGGGCGCTCCGGGCCGCGCGTACCCCCGAGGGGTCCCGGGCCGACGCGGAGGCCGCGCCGGCCCGGGGAGAGCGTCACGGACGCTGCGCCGGGCTCTCGGTCTTCGCCGGGTCCCGCTCGGTGACCGGCTCGACGATCTCGTCGATCGCCTTGAGCAGGTCGGCGTCGAGCTTCACGCCCGCCGCCTTCACGTTGTCGTGCACCTGCTCCGGCCGGGAGGCGCCGACGATCGCGGAGGCGACGTTCGGGTTCTGCAGCACCCAGGCGATGGCGAGCTGCGGCATGGTCAGCCCGGCCTGCTCGGCCAGCGGCTTGAGCCGCTGCACCCGGGTGAGCACCTCGTCGCTCAACCAGGACGCGATGAAACCCGCGCCGGACTTCTCGTCGGTGGCGCGGGAACCGGCCGGCGGCGGCTGGCCCGGCAGGTACTTGCCGGAGAGCACACCCTGGGCCATCGGCGACCACACGATCTGGCCGATGCCCAGCTCCTCGCTGGTGGGGATGACCTCGGCCTCGATGACCCGCCACAGCATCGAGTACTGCGGCTGGCTGGAGACCAGCGGGATGCGCAGCTCGCGGGCGAGAGCGTGGGCCTCCCGGATCTGCGACGCCTTCCACTCCGAGACGCCGATGTAGTGCGCCTTGCCGGAGTGCACGATGTCGGCGAACGCCTCCATCGTCTCCTCCAGCGGGGTGCTGTAGTCGTAGCGGTGGGCCTGGTAGAGGTCCACGTGGTCGGTCTGCAGGCGGCGCAGCGAGCCGTTGATCGACTCCATGATGTGCTTGCGGGACAGGCCGCGGTCGTTGCGGCCCGGCCCGGTCGGCCAGTACACCTTGGTGAAGATCTCCAGCCCCTCGCGCCGCTCGCCCTTCAGCGCGCGACCGAGCACCTCCTCGGCCCTCGTGCCGGCGTAGACGTCGGCGGTGTCGAAGGTGGTGATGCCGGTGTCCAGGGCGGCCCGCACGCAGGCGGTGGCGGCCTCCTCCTCGACCTGCGACCCGTGGGTGATCCAGTTGCCGTACGAGATCTCGCTGACCATCAGGCCCGATCGGCCTAGGTGTCGGAATTCCATGCCTCGACCCTAGCCCCGCCCGATCATGGGCGACGTGCGGCGCGACGGGGTGTGACGCTCCCCGGGCGGCCCGGCGTCAGAGCACCGGGCTGGTGTCGGCGAGCAGCCGGTCGATCTCCGCGACCACCGCGGCCCGGCTCGGATGCACCGGGTCGATCAGCGGCTCGCCCCGCCGGTCCAGCGCGCCCCACCGGCCCGACTCGTCGCCGACCAGGAACGCCACCGGGTGCACCACCAGCGTCGGGTACGCCGGCGTGACCAGCACCCGCCCGGTCCGGTCCACGACGCCCCGGCGACCGGCCAGCTCCACCACGGCCAGGCCGTCCTCGGTGAAGCCGTCCACGTGCCGGCCGTCGGCCAGTGCCGTGGTGAGACCGTGGTACCGGGTCGGCACCACCACCTGGCCGGTCCGGTCCACGGCGCCCCAGCCGCCGTTCTGCCGGACCGCCGCCAGGCCACCCCGGAACGGCCGGACGTCCTCGTAGCCCGGCGGGATCTTCACGATGTTCGTCGGGTCGACCGCCATCCACCGGCCCTTGCCGTCCATCGAGACCCAGGACAGCCCCTCCGAGAACGAGCCCACCGCCCGGTAGCCGTTGTTCGCCTCGATCAGCGCCGCGCCGGTCGTGTCGATAAGCGCCCAGCGGGACGCCTCCGGGCGGCGTACCCACGCCAGGCCCTCGCGGAACGGCTGCACCTCCGCGTACCGATGCGCGATCACCAGCTCGCCCTCGGCGTCCGCGTACCCCCAGAGTTCCTGCTCCTCGTCGAAGGTCGGCACCGGGTGCCGCTCGCCGCCCAGCAGCGCCTCCCGGCTGCGCGGCTTCGGCCCGAACCCGGCGCCCGCGGCCCGCTCGGCGACCGCGTCCAGCGCCAGCGTGGTCCGCGCGTTCAGCTCCCCGTCCTCACCCTGGCGCAGGTCCAGCGCCCGCTCGAAGTGCAGGCACGCCTCGGTCAGCCGGCCCTGGTCGTAGCAGGAGCGGCCGGCGTGCTCGTGCAGCACCGCGCGCAGCCGGTCGGGCAGCTCCGGCGAGTTGGCCGCGGCGAAGAGCCGGTCGGCCTCCGGGTGCTCACCCCGCCAGCGCAGCACCTCGGCCAGCCGGGCGCGGGCCAGCGCGGTCCGCCGCAACTCGCCGGTGGCCTCCGCGTACGTGAGGGCGAGCCGCGCGTCGGCCAGGGCGTCGTCCAGGTCGCCGAGGACGCGGGACGCCACCGAGCGCAGGCTGAGCAGCCGCGCCCGGCTGCGGTTGTCCAGCGCGCTGCCGAGCTTGGCGGTCAGGCCGTCCCGGATCTCGCGCAGCGCCGGAATGTCGGGGGCCTCCTCGCGGAGGGTCTCCGGGTGCAGCCGCCAGCGGATGGCGGCGAGGGCCTGCTCCGGGTCCGCGGGGCGGGTTTCCCGCTCGGTGCCGGCGTCCGGCTCGGCCGTTTCCTGGTCGGCCTGTCCGGCCGCCGGCGCGGCGTCAGCCTCCCCGGGCGGGGTGGCGGCGGCGGACTCCTCATTCGCGGCGGCCGGTTCCGGGGCGGCCGGCGGACCGGAGACGGGACGTGGCTGGTCGGGGCCGGGGGTCGGCTCCCGCAGGGCGTCGGTCGGCGCGGCGTCCGGGGTCCCGGTGGTCTCGTGCGAGGTGGACGCCGGCCCGTCGGCGTTCCGCGGCGGGTCCGTCGGTGCGGGCGCGTCGGCCGGGGCCGGCGGCGCGGCGACCTGGGCGACCTCGGGGCTCGGGGCGGCCTGGGTGGGTGCCTGGGCCGGCACCTCGGCTTCGGTCGGCGCGTGCGGCGCCGGGGCCGGGGAGCCTGTGGCGGTCGTTGCCGGTGGAACGGGATCGGCGGGCTGCCCGGCCGGGACCGGCGGGGCGACGGTGCTCGTCCCCGGCGTGCCGGTCGCCGGCCCGGGCGGGCCGGAGACGGGCCGGGCGTCGGGTGTCGCGGTGTCCGGCTGGATCGGGGCGGACGCGGGCGACAACGGTGACCGGTCGGCTCGCGGGTCCGACCCGGCGCGGGGGTCGAGGGCGGCGGCGGCACGGTCCGTCTCGGATGCGGCCGCCTCCAGCCGGGGCGCGACCTGGGTGTCGCCCGCCGCGTCGGCCGGTTCCCGCGCCGGGCGGGTGGCGGCCGCGTCCGCTCCCGGGCCGTCGCCCGACACCGCCGGGGCGGACGGCTGGAGCATCTGCTCGTCCCGGTCGTCGGCTGGTGCCGCCGGGGCGGACGGCTGCGGCAGGCGATCGCCCCGGTCGTCCGCCGGGTCGGACGACAGCGGCGACTGCTCGCGCCGGCCCTGGGCCGGAGTTGCCTGAGCGGACGGCTGGGGCATGCGCTCGCCCGGCGAACCGGCCACGGTGGGCACGTCCGGCCGGCCCGGGTCGACGGAGTTCTCGTCGGCGGGCGGGCTGGTCGGCGGCGCGCTGACCGGCCGCCCGGTCGCGGGATCGACGGATCCGGCGGGCGGCGGTGACACCCGCTCGTCGTCCTCGGGTGCCGGGGTCGACGCCTCCGTCGGGGCGGCCGGGGACACCGGCTCGTTCGGCCGGAACCAGGCGTCCGCGCCGCCGTCCACCGGCTCGGCGGGCCGCACGGCCGCCGGCCGCTCGACCTCGGTACGCCCACCGTGTCCGTCGGCGGTGACCGGTGTGGGCACCGGGTCGTTCTGGTCCGGTGGAACCGGGCCGGCCGGGGTGGACGCGCGGCCGTCGTCGTCCGCCGGTCGCGCGGCCTCGTGGGGCGCGGTCGGACCGGCGGGGCGGCCCGGCCGAGGGCTCTCGGTGGTCGTCGTCGGGCCGACGGTCTGCTCCGGCCGGGGGCCGGGGCAGGCGGGCGGCGCGGGCCGGGCCCCGTCTCCTATACACATCT
>NZ_JBSSLX010000269.1:0-6923 GCF_053890995.1 Micromonospora sp. I033
CACGACGCAGCGGCCCTGCCGCGCCAGGAGCACGCCCCGGACGGCGGCGAGGATCGAGGCCACCCGCTCCGGCGGCAGCGAGCCGGGCAGCGCGGCGTGCACGGCGCCGATCCCGGCGGAGCCGCGCACCGGCACCGGGGTGCCGGCGGCGTCGCGCAGCGCGTAGACGGCGGCGTGCAGGTCGTTGATGGGCACCTCGATCCGCAGCGCGGTGTCGCCGGGGGCGAACGGATAGCGGCCCCACCACTCGGGGGCGGCGTGATTGACGACGGCCTCCGGGCCGAGCAGCGCGGCGAGCCGGGCCGCCCGCTCCGCCACGTCGGCGGGACCGCCCTCCAGCAGCACCACCAGGCTGCCCGCGGCGGCGGGCCGGGCCGGCCGCCCGGTCACCGCCGGGTGGTCGGGCCGACCGGCCACGGACGGATGCGAGGCGGGGATCCGCCGGCGCGGCAGCGGCACCGGGACCGGCAGGTCCAGCTCGACGGCCGCCGGGTCGAGCCGGGCGGCGAGCACCGCCCGGACCAGGTCGTGCACCTCCAGCGGGGTCCACACCGGACGGGACACCCAAACCCGGCCGGCCGGCACGGCCTGCACCCGCATGGTTGCCGAGACCAGCACCCCGAGGCCGCCCTGGGAGCCGCAGAGCAGCCGGGCCACGTCGAGCCCCGGCACCTCGGCCGCGCCGAGGAGTGCCGCCCCGCCGCTGCGCGCCGGCCCGGCCCGGCCGAGCAGCGCCGTGCCGGGCTCCCCCACGTTGACCAGTTCGCCGTCGGCGTCGAGGTAGCGCACCCCGACAAGCTGGGCGCACGGGCTGCCGTGCCGGTGCCGCAGCGGGCCGGCCTCGTCGGCGGCCAGCACCCCGCCGAGGGTCGCACCGGGGGACGGCGCGTCGACCGGTAGGCGCCGGCCGGTGCGCGCCAGGGTGGCCTGCACCGCCCGCAGCGGGGTGCCGGCGCCGATCTCGGCCACCGCCGAGCCCTGCGGCTCGTGCCAGACCCCGGCCAGCCGGCCGGTGTCGAGCATGATGTCGACCTGCGCCGGGGCGGCCCCCCAGTCGATCTTCGTGCCGGCGCCGCGCGGCACCACGGTCAGGTCGTGTGCCGCGGCCAGCCGGAGCACCTCGGCCGCGGCGTGCGGGCCGCCCGGCACGGCCACCCAGCGGGCCGTCCGCCCGGCCACCTCGTCGGCCGGGCCGGCGAAGCGGGCGAACGGCCGGCCACAGATCTCCGCCAGCTTCCGGGTGATGTCGAGGGCACCTGGTCGATCGGTCGAACGCGCTGCAGCCGCCATGGCGGTTATCGTACACATGTTCGAAAGCCCTGGCGGCGCGTCGCCGGATTCCGGCGGCGCGCACCCACGGCGGCCCCCCGCCGGCCGGTAACGTGACGGCCGTGACCACCGAGACTTTCGACAACTCCAGCTCGGCGCGTCGATCGCCGCGCCGCGACCTGGAGCCGTCGCCTGCACCCGTCGCGAAGCGCGTCCCGGCCGACCGGACCCACCACGGCGACACGGTCGTCGACGAGTACGCCTGGCTCGCCGCCAAGGACGACCCGGACACGATCGCCTACCTGACCACGGAGAACGCCTACACCGAGGCGCGCACCGCGCACCTGGCCGGGCTGCGCGCGGAGCTGTTCGAGGAGACCCGCCGGCGCACCCAGGAGACCGACCTGTCGGTGCCGACCCGCAAGGACGGCTACTGGTACTACACCCGCACGGTCGAGGGCCAGCAGTACGGCGTGCAGTGCCGCCGGGCCGTCCGCGACGGCGAGACCGTGCCGCCGGTCAGCGCGGACGGCGCCCCGCTCGACGGCGAGGAGGTGCTGCTCGACGGCAACCGGCTCGCCGAGGGGCACGACTTCTTCGCCCTCGGCGCGTTCGACGTCAGCCCCGACGGGCGCTGGCTGGCCTACTCCACCGACTTCTCCGGCGACGAGCGCTTCACCCTGCGGATCAAAGACCTGTCGACCGGCGAGGTGCTCCCCGACGAGATCCCGGGCACCTTCTACGGCACCGCCTGGTCCGGCGACGCCTCGACACTGTTCTACGTCACCGTCGACGAGGCCTGGCGGCCCAACCGGGTCTGGCGGCACACGGTGGGCACGCCGTCCAGTGCGGACGTGGTGGTGCACCAGGAGGACGACGAGCGGTTCTGGGTGGGTGTCGAGCTGACCCGCTCCGAGCGGTTCGTGGTCATCGACATCCACAGCAAGATCACCAGCGAGGTCCGGGTCATCCCGGCCGCCAACCCCACCGGCGAGCCGGCGATCATCGCGCCGCGCCGGCAGGGCGTCGAGTACGCGGTGGAACACCACGGGCACCGCTTCCTGATCCTGCACAACGACGGCGCGGAGGACTTCGCGCTGGCGTACACCTCGGCGGACGCGCCGGGCGACTGGACGCCGCTGATCCCGCACACCCCCGGCACCCGGCTGGAGGCCGTCGACGCGTTCGAGAACCACCTGGTCGTCTCGCTGCGCAGCAACGGCCTGACGGGGCTGCGGGTGCTGCCGGTCGGCGGCGGGGACAGCTTCGACATCGACTTTCCCGAGCCGATCTACAGCGTCGGGCTCGACGCCAACCCGGAATACCGCACCACCGAGGTGCGGCTGCGCTACACCTCGCTGGTCACCCCGGACTCGGTCTACGACTACGACCTGGTGACGCGGCAGATGGTGCTGCGCCGGCGGAAGCCGGTCCGGCCCGGCCCGGACGGGCGGGAGTACGACCCGGCGGACTACGAGCAGCACCGGGACTGGGCGCTCGCCGACGACGGGACCCGGGTGCCGATCTCGCTGGTCTGCCGCACGGGCACCCCGCGCGACGGCTCGGCCCCCGCGGTCATCTACGGCTACGGGTCCTACGAGGCGAGCATGGACCCCTGGTTCTCGATCGCCCGGCTCAGCCTGCTCGACCGGGGCGTGATCTTCGCGGTCGCGCACATCCGCGGCGGCGGCGAGCTGGGCCGGCGCTGGTACGACGAGGGCAAGCTGCTGGCCAAGAAGAACACCTTCACCGACTTCGTGGCCTGCGCCCGGCACCTGGTCAAGGCCGGCTGGACGGCCAGCGACCGGCTGGTCGCCCGGGGCGCCTCGGCGGGCGGCCTGCTGATGGGCGCGGTGGCCAACCTGGCCCCGGACGCGTTCGCCGGGATCGTCGCGCAGGTGCCGTTCGTGGACGCGCTCACCTCGATCCTCGACCCGTCGCTGCCGCTGACCGTCACCGAGTGGGAGGAGTGGGGCAACCCGCTCGACGACCCCGAGGTCTACGCGTACATGAAGTCGTACACCCCGTACGAGAACGTGACCGCGGTGGCCTACCCGGCGATCCTCGCGGTGACGAGCCTCAACGACACCCGGGTGCTCTACCACGAGCCGGCGAAGTGGATCGCCCGGCTGCGGGCGGTCGCCCCGCAGGGCGACTACCTGCTCAAGACCGAGATGGGCGCCGGCCACGGCGGCCCCAGCGGCCGTTACGACGCCTGGCGCGAGGAGGCGTTCGTCAACGCCTGGATCCTGGACCGGCTGGGCCGCGCCTGACCCCCTGGGCTGAGGGGCGCACGGCCCCTCAGCCCAGCAGCGGGGCCAGCACGTGCGGGTCGGCGTTGCCGCCGGTGACCACCGCGACGGTACGCCCCGGCGGCAGCTCGTCCCGATGGAACAGCCGGGCGGCCAGCGCGACCGCGCCGCTCGGTTCGGCCACCAGCCGGGCCTCGCGGAGCAGCCGCCCCGTCGCCGCGAGGATCTCGTCCTCGGTCACCGTGACGATGCCGTCGAGCCGGTCCCGCAGGTGGGCCAGGGTCAGCTCGGACAGGTTGGTCCGCAGCCCGTCGGCGCAGGTCCGGTAGGTCCGTTCGACCTCCCAGACCACCACCTCCCCGGCCGCGAGGGAGTCCCGGGCGTCGGCGGCGAGCAGCGGCTCCACCCCGACCACGGCGGCGGAGGGGCGCAGCGCCTTGACCGCGGTGGCCACGCCCGAGGAGAGCCCGCCGCCGCCCACCGGCACCAGCACCACGTCCACGTCGGGCAGGTCGGCGACGATCTCCAGCCCGATCGTGCCCTGCCCGGCGATGATCCGCGGATGGTCGAAGGGCGGCACCAGCACCGCCCCGGTGTCCATCACGACCTGTTCCGCCTCGGCGAGCCGGCGGGCCGGCGGGACGAGCCGCACGTCGGCGCCGAGCGCCCGCATCCGCGCCACCTTCACCCGCGGCGCGCCCTCCGGCACGACCACGGTGCACGGCACGCCGAACGCCCGGGCCGCGTACGCCAGGGCCTGGCCGTGGTTGCCCGAGGAGTGGGTGACCACGCCCCGGGACCGGGCGGCCGGCGCCAGCCGCGCCACCGCGTGGGTCGCCCCACGCAACTTGAACGACCCCACCGGCTGCAGGTTCTCCGGCTTGAGCCACAGCTCGTCGTCCCAGAGCGTCGGCAGCAGCGGGGTACGCACCACGGTGCCCGCGACGTCCTCGGCGGCGGTCCGGACCTCGGCGATCGAGACCAGCTCCATCGCCCCATCCTGCCGCGCCGCGGGACCGCCCGCCGCCCCGCGCCCGGCGCCTAGACTGCCCGGGTGAGCGAGGACGAGCAGCAGGCGGAGGCCGGGCCGGGGCCGGCCCGGCGGGCGCCCGTCTGGCTGATCCTCGGGGTGGTCGCCTCCGCCCTGGTGGTCTGCTGCTGCTCGGCGCTGATCGGCCTGGCCGTCTCCTGGTCCGCCGGGCTGCTGGGCTCGCGCTGACCGCCGGCGCCGGCCCGGGTCAGCGCGCCGGCGCGCCGCCGACCAGCGCCGCCGCCTCGCCGGTGCGGACCATCCGCTGCCAGCGCAGGCGGTTGCCGACCACCGCGGTCACCACCGACTGCACCACCACCAGGTACATCACCTGCCGGTAGACGAGCTGCTGGAGCGGCAGCGTCCAGAGCGGGCCGAAGCGTTCCCGGTCCAGGCGCAGCGCGTACGCGGCGGTGCCGGCCTGGAGCAGGAGCAGGCCCAGCCAGGCCAGCGCCAGCTCGGACCAGGGCAGGAAGATCAGCCCGTAGAGGGCGAAGACGTCGACGGCCGGCGCGGCCAGCGGCAGCACGATCTGGAACACGGCCAGGTAGGGCAGGCCGCGCCGGCCCAGCTTCCCGCCGGCGCCCGGCTCGCGCAGCGCGTGCCGGTGCTTCCACATCGCCTGCATGGTCCCGTAGCACCAGCGGTAGCGCTGCCGCCAGAGCTGGCGCAGCGACGACGGCGCCTCGGTCCAGGCGATCGCGCTCTCCTCGTACACCACCCGCCAGCCGGCCCGGAGCACCTTCATGGTCAGGTCGGTGTCCTCGGCCAGGGTGTCGGCGGGCACGCCGCCCACCGCGAACAGCACCTCGCGGCGGAACGCGCCGATCGCGCCGGGAATGGTCGGCATGCACTCCAGCACGTCGTACATCCGGCGGTCGAGGTTGAAGCCGATCACGTACTCCAGGTGCTGCCAGCGGCCGAGCAGCCGACGCCGGTTGGCCACCTTGGTGTTGCCGCTGATCGCCCCCACGGTCGGGTCGGCGAAGCCCTGGACCAGCCGGTACACGGTGTCCGGCTGGAAGACGGTGTCCCCGTCGACCAGCACCAGCAGGTCCGCGCGGGCGGCCCGGATCCCGGTGTTCAGCGCGGCCGGCTTGCCGGCGTTGGCCTGCCGGATGACGCGTACCCCGCGCAGCCGCATCCGCTCGACGATGTCGGCCGTGCCGTCGCTGGAACCGTCGTCCACCACGATCACCTCCAGCGCCGGGTACGCGCTGGCGACCAGGGACCGCACGGTGGCGGCGATGTTGGCGGCCTCGTTGTACGCCGGCACGATCACCGACACGGGCGCGGTCACCTCCGGCAGCCGGTGCCGCGGGCGGCGTACCCGGCGGACGTGGCGCTGGGCGCAGACCACCTGCACGGCGAGGCGGACCACGCCGAGCACCAGGGCCACCGCGAGCAGCAGGTTCATCGCCGAGGCCAGCCAGTCGGCGCCGGTCTGCGCCCAGCGCAGCGCGGTGCCGCTCAACCGGGCGCCGGTGGTGGCCGGGAGCATCGACCCGGGCGCGCCGATCCCGGCCGAGACGGTGGTGAACCGGTAGCCCTCTCCGGCCAGCCGGGGCAGCAACTGGTCCAGGGCGGCCACGGTCTGGCCGCGGTCCCCGCCGCCGTCGTGCATCAGCACCACCGCGCCGGCGCCGCCCTGCGGGGTGGCCGCCCGGACGATGGCCGGCACGCCGGGGCGCTGCCAGTCCTTGGCGTCCCGGTCGGCGAGCACCGCCACGTGGCCGCTTCCGGCGGCGTCCCGCAGCGCCCGGTACTGCGCGTCGGTCGTCGCCGCGGTGGTCGACGAGAAGGGCGGTCGGAAGAGCGTCACCTCGCGGCCGGTCACGCCGGCGATCGCGTTGCGGGTCCAGGAGAGCTCGGCTCCGGCGCGCCAGCCCGGAGCGGTGGTCACGTCGGTGTGGGTGAAGGTGTGCGAGCCGATCTCGTGCCCCTCGGCGAGGATCCGCCGGACCAGTTCGGGATGCTCGTTCACCCGGGCGCCGACCACGAAGAACGTCGCGTGGGCGTGGTGCCGGCGCAGCACGTCGAGGATCTGTGGCGTCCAGCGGGGGTCGGGACCGTCGTCGAAGGTGAGCGCCAGGGTGCGCGCCGGCAGCCGCCGGCTGACCGGCGTGGGGCCGTCGAGCCGCAGCACCGGCCCGCCGGTGGCGACCGCGCGCGGCGCGGCCGAGGCGGGTGCCTCGTCCGGGCCGGAGCCGCCGCCGACGGCGCTGACCAGGCCGTGGAAGCTCAACGCGGCGAGCAGGGCGACGACGCCCAGCAGGAGCAGCACCCAGTGCGCCCGGGGGTCGGGGCGGGCAACGTGTCGCGCCATGGTCAGGGCTTGCCCGGCGTCCTGCTCGGCTTGCCGGTGTTGCGCC
>NZ_JBSSLX010000270.1:0-6886 GCF_053890995.1 Micromonospora sp. I033
GGGGGGTGCCCGTTCCGGGGGTCCCGCGGCCCCCCCCGGAACCGGACACCCCGCCCAGACCGACACCGTCGGTGGAACACCATGGGTGTATCCGGGCCCCGGAGACACACATGGCGTTCCACTCACGGCCCAGAGTCCGGCGCAAACCGGACATTAACTCCAGACCCGAGCTGGGGCCTGGACCGCCGACCAACACCCGACCACCTGCTCGGCGCCTTTGCTCTGCAGCCACCGACGCAGCACCCCGGAACCCCCTGGTGGTGCGTGGATGGCTGCAGAGCAAAGGTGGTGGTGGAGCACCTGCCACCCGCGCCCGGCGACCGGACGTGATCAACGCCAGATCGCCCAGGTGGCGGCATCCGGCGCTGGTCGATACCGCCACCTCGCCGAGCTGGAGTCGATCATGGGGAGGCACTCGACCGCATGACCCGGGAGCGGATCGGAGGCCGGTGACCGGGACGAAAGCCTACATTCTTGGCAGACGTCCACGAGGAGGGCCGGAGAGATGACCGCGTCGATGGAGATGCCCCGGGTCCAGGAGTGCGCAGTCAGGTCCTGCGCCTACAACCACACGAACGACTGCCACGCGTTCGCCATCACGATCGGCAGCCCCGACCACGCGCACTGCCACACCTTCGTGGAGCTGCCGGTGCGCGGCGGCGTCGAGCAGATGATCGCCCAGGTGGGCGCCTGCCAGCGCGCGGACTGCCGGCACAACTCCGACCTGGAGTGTCACGCCCCGGCGATCACCGTCGGCCCGGACGCGGACCTGGCGGACTGCCAGACCTACGCGAGCCGCTGACCGGATCGCAGCCGCCGGCGGCAGGCGACCCACGGACCCCTACGCGAGCCGCTGACCGGATCGCAGCCTGACCGGCCTCGGCGACGGGGGCCGTCCGGCCTCAGGACAGGCCGTTGGCCTCGCGGATCACGGTGACCAGGTCGTCGATGATGCCGGTCAGCGCGAAGTCCTTCGGCGTGAAGACCCGGGCCACCCCGGCGGCCCGGAGCGCGTCCGCGTCGACCGCCGGGATGATGCCGCCGACCACCACGGGCAGGTCGGCCCGCCCGGCGGCGCGCAGGCCGTCCAGCACGGCCGGCACGGCGGCCAGGTGCGAGCCGGAGAGCACCGAGAGGCCGACCAGGTCGACGTCCTCCTCCACGGCGGCCGCCACGATCTGCCCGGCGGTCAGCCGGATGCCCTGGTAGACCACCTCGAAGCCGGCGTCGCGGGCGCGTACCGCGATCTGCTCGGCGCCGTTGGAGTGCCCGTCCAGGCCGGGCTTGCCGACGAGCAGCCGCAGCCGGCCGCTGCCCAGCTCGCGGGCGGTGGCGGCGACCCGCTCGCGGACCGCGCCCAGGCCGGCGTCGCCGCCGGCTCCCGCCGCGCCGGACAGGCCGGTGGGCGCCCGGTACTCGCCGAAGACCCGGCGCAGCGCGCCGGCCCACTCGCCGGTGGTCACCCCGGCCCGCACGCACTCCAGCGTCGCCGGCATCAGGTTCGTCGTGGTCGCGGCGTCCGCGCCGAGCCGGGCGAGTGCCGCGTCCACGGCCGCCGCGTCCCGGCCGGCCCGCCACTCGCGTACGGCGGTGGTGGCGGCCGCCTCGACGGCGGGGTCGACCTGCTCGATCGCCTCGGCGCCGGCCGCGGTCAGCGGCGACGGCTCGGTCTCGGTGAACCGGTTGACGCCGACCACCACGTCGGTGCCGGCCTCCATCCGCCGGCGCCGGTCGGCCAGCGAGGCGACCAGGGCGCTCTTCAGGTAGCCGGTCTCCACGGCGGCCACCACGCCGCCCATCTCCAGCACCTTCTCCAGCTCGACCCGGGCCCCGGCGACGATGTCGTCGACGAGCGCGGTCATCACGTGCGAGCCGTCGAACAGGTCCGGGTACTCCAGCAGGTCCGACTCGTACGCCAGCACCTGCTGCATGCGCAGCGACCACTGCTGGTCCCACGGGCGGGGCAGGCCGAGCGCCTCGTTCCAGGCGGGCAGCTGCACGGCCCGGGCCCGGGCGTCGCGGGACAGGGTGACGCCGAGCATCTCCAGCACGATGCGCTGGATGTTGTTCTCCGGCTGCGCCTCGGTCAGGCCCAGCGAGTTGACCTGGACGCCGTAGCGGAAGCGGCGCTGCTTCGGGCTTTCGACGCCGTACCGGTCGCGGGTGATCTCGTCCCAGAGCGCGCCGAACGCGCGCATCTTGGCGATCTCCTCGACGAAGCGCACCCCGGCGTTGACGAAGAAGGAGATCCGCTGGACCACGTCGCCCATCCGCTCGGCGGGCACCTGCCCGGAGTCGCGTACCGCGTCGAGCACGGCGACGGCGGTCGCCAGGGCGAAGCCGACCTCCTGCACCGGCGTCGCGCCGGCCTCCTGGAGGTGGTACGAGCAGATGTTCACCGGGTTCCACTTCGGCATCTCGCGCAGCGTGTACGCGATGACGTCGGCGGTCAGCCGCAGCGACGCCGCCGGCGGGAAGATGTACGTCCCCCGGGACAGGTACTCCTTGATGATGTCGTTCTGGGTGGTGCCGGCGCAGCGGGCCAGCTCGGCGCCCTGCTCGGCGGCGACCGTGCCGTAGAGGCCGAGCAGCCACATGGCCGGGGCGTTGATGGTCATCGAGGTGTTCATCTCGGCGAGCGGGATGCCGTCGAAGAGGGCCCGCATGTCGCCGAGGTGCGCCACCGGCACGCCCACCCGGCCCACCTCACCGGCGGCCAGCTCGTGGTCCGGGTCGTAGCCGGTCTGGGTGGGCAGGTCGAAGGCGACCGAGAGCCCGGTCTGCCCCTTCGCCAGGTTGCGGCGGAAGAGCGCGTTGGTGGCCGCGGCGGAGGAGTGCCCGGCGTAGGTGCGCATCACCCAGGGCCGATCGCGCTCCGGCAGCCGCCCCGAAGGAGCCTTCTCGTCCATGGCGGGAGTCTAAGTTACCGTTCAGTAAAACGGGCTGTGGAAAACCACACAGGTCCATGGAGCGGACCGACGGGCACGAGCGGCGCGACATGGCCGACACCACCACACCCCCGGCCGCCGGCCGGCCCGCCGGAGTCGCACACTGGACGTCATGGATGACGAGCTCGCGATCTCCGTACGGGGGCTGCGCAAGGCGTACGGCGACAACCTCGCGGTGGCGGGGGTTGATCTCGACGTCCACCGCGGCGAGGTGTTCGCCCTGCTGGGCCCGAACGGCGCGGGCAAGACCACCACGGTGGAGATCCTGGAGGGCTACCGGCGGCGCGACGCCGGCGAGGTCCGCGTGCTCGGCGCCGACCCGGCCCACCCCGACCCCGCCTGGCGCTCCCGGGTGGGCATCGTGCTCCAGGGCACCGGCGAGTTCGACGAGCTGACCGTGGCCGAGGTGGTCCGCCACTTCGCCGGCTTCTACCCCGACGCCGACGACCCGGACAAGGTGGTCGAGCGGGTCGGGCTGGGCGCCAAGGCCCGGGCCCGCACGCACACCCTCTCCGGCGGGCAGAAGCGCCGGCTCGACGTGGCGCTGGGCATCGTGGGCCGCCCCGAACTGCTCTTCCTCGACGAGCCCACGACCGGCTTCGACCCCGAGGCCCGGCGCGAGTTCTGGGAGCTGATCCGGGACCTCTCCGCCGCCGGCACCACCATCGTGCTCACCACCCACTACCTGGACGAGGCCGAGGCCCTGGCTGACCGGGTCGGCGTGATCGCCGCCGGCCGGGTGGTCGAGGTGGCCCCGCCGAACCGGCTGGGCAACCGGCAGGAGGCGCTGGCGACGGTCTCCTGGCGTACCCCGGACGGGACGCCGGAGACGGCGGAGACCGCGACGCCGACGGCGCTGGTGGCGGAGCTGGCCGCGCGCTTCGGCGGCGAGGTCCCCGGCCTCACCGTGACCCGGCCGACCCTGGAAGACGTCTACCTGCGGATGATCGGACACTGATGACGACCACGACGAAGCCGGCCGCCCCGGTCGCCGCCGCCCGAGGCCGCCGGCCGGGCGGGGCCGCGCTCGCCCTGCGGCAGGGTCGGCTGGAGATCACCCAGTTCCTGCGCTCCCGGGAGTCCGTCGTCTTCACGATGGGCTTCCCGATCATCATGATCCTGATCTTCGCGGCGATCTTCAACGACGAGATCGCGCCGGGCGTCAGCTACACGCAGTACTTCATCACCGGCATGATCGCGACCGGCCTGATGACGGTGAGCTTCCAGAACCTCGGCATCTGGATCCCGATCGAGCGGGACCGGGGCGTGCTCAAGCGCTACCGGGGCACCCCGATGCCGAAGTGGGTCTGGTTCGCCGGCAAGGTGCTCATGGTGGTGGCCATCGGCGTCGCCGAGACCGCGCTGCTGCTGGCCGTGTCGGTGGCCCTGTTCGACCTGACGCTGCCGGGAACCGCCGCCAAGTGGGCCACCTTCGGCTGGGTCGCCGTCCTCGGCGTCACCGCCTGCACGCTGTGCGGCATCGCCATCTCGTCGCTGGCCCGCACCGCGCGCAGCGGCTCGGCCGTGGTCACCCCGGTGGCCCTGGTCCTCCAGTTCATCTCCGGGGTGTTCTTCGTCTTCACCAGCCTGCCGAGCTGGATGCAGCAGGTCGCCGCGCTCTTCCCGCTCAAGTGGATGTGCCAGGGGCTGCGCTCGGTCTTCCTGCCGGACAGCTTCGGCGCGCAGGAACCGGGCGGCTCGTTCGAGCTGGGCCGGGTCGCCCTGGTCCTCGGGCTCTGGTGCGTGATCGGCCTGGTGCTCTGCCTGACCACCTTCCGCTGGACCACCAAGCGCGACGGCTGATCACCCGCGCGGCTCCGGCCCCCGCTCACCGGCGACGAGCGCGGCGCCGAGCGGCGTACGCCAGTAGAGCACCTCGCGTCCGGACCGCCGCTTGCCGACCGCGCCCGCGTCGAGCAGCACCCGCAGGTGATCGCTGACCGTGCCGAGCGACAGTCCGGTCACCACCACGAGCTGCGAGGTGCTCAGTGGCGCGTCGAGCCGGGCCAGGATGTCGGCCCGGTTCGCGCCGATCAGCCGGGCGAGACCGTCGGGTGCCGGTGAGGTGGGGTCGACGAGGATCCCGCGCGCCGGATAGACCATGCCGAACCGGGTCGGCACGTCCCACACGACCCAGCCGCGGCGGCAGTGGGCCGGCAGGAAGACCAGTTGCTCGGCCGCGTGCAGCGACACCGGCGGTTCCGGGTAGTCGTTGACCTGGAGGCGACCGTCGCCCAGCCACCGCACGTTCCGGTTGATGTCGGCCAGCGCCCCGGCCCAGCCGTGGGTGCTCAAGGCGGCGGTGCGGGCCACGATGTCCGCCCGGAGCCGGCGTTCCCGCTCCGGCCACTCCGGCTCGACGGTGTGCGTCCACACCCACTCGAGGAGTGCCACCACCTGCCCGGTGAGCCCGTCCGCCAGCAGTTCGGCCGCGAGTGGTTCCGGACGGGTGGCACGCAGGTCGGCCCGGATCCGCTCGTCGGACAACCTCTCGACGGCGGCCAGCTCCGCCGCGAACGTCGGGTCCGGTGCGGCGGGCGCGATGGTGAGGAAGTCCGCGATCCACCGGAGGTTGAACGACGCCGACACCAGCGCCCGGGCCACCGGCCGGGCGGCCAGCATCTCCCGGAACGCGGCGACGTGCGGTCGTCGCCAGGCCTGCTCCCACGGGACATGCGGGAAGAGGAGCGCCTTCAGCGCCGCGACCGTCTCGGCCATCGGCGAGACCTCGAATCGGCTCCGCGCGACCAGGTCGGGTGGCACCTGCCAGACGCCCACGTTTCGCCTCCAGACGTAACTCTAGGAGATGCGGCGAGCGCCTACGGACCATGCCCGGGTGAGAACCTACGCAGAACTGTTCGCGGTCCGGGAGTTCCGCAACCTGTTCCTGGCGAACTGTGCCGGGATCGCGGCGCACACGACGTCGGCGCTCGCCCTGGGCGCGTTGACCTACGCGTCGACCGGCTCGGCCCTGCTCACCGCGCTGAGCATGTTCGGCGCACCGCTGGCGGGGGTTCTCGGCAGCCTGACGCTGCTGTCGGCCGCGGACAGTGTGCCGCCCCGCCGGGCGCTGACCTTCGCCGCCCTGGTGGCCGCCGCCGGAGCGGCGCTGCAGGCCGTGCCCGGGCTGCCGCTGTGGGCCCGCTTCGCGGTCATCTTCGCCACCGCGTACGTCGGCTCGGTCGCCGGCGGCGCCCGGTGGGCGCTGCTCACCGACATCGTGCCGGTCGACGCCTACGTGCTGGCCCGGGCCACGATGAACACCAGCGTCGGCGTCATGCAGATCGCCGGGTTCGGGCTCGCCGGCGTCCTGCTCGTCTGGCTGACCCCGTACCAGGTGTTCCTGCTCGCCCTGGTCCTGCGGGCGGTGTCCACGGCGGTGGGATGGTCCGGGCTCGCCGAGCGTCCGGCCCGGGCCACCGAGCGGGTGACCGTCGCGCGCACCCACCGCGTCAACCGGGCCCTGTGGGCCGACCCCGGTCGCCGGTCGCTACTCCTCAACCTCTGGGTGCCCGGCGGCCTGATCGTCGGGTGCGAGGCACTGTTCGTCCCGTACGCGGGCGAACGCGCCGGCTTCCTGCTCGCCGCCGCCGCCCTCGGCATGCTGATCGGGGACGTGGTGGTGGGGCGGTTCCTGACGCCGGCCCGCCGCGAGCGGTGGGTCCACCCGCTGCGGTTGCTCCTCGCCCTTCCCTACCTGGCCTTCCTGCTGTCGCCGCCGCTGCCGCTGGCCATGGCCGTCGCGCTGATCTCATCGGTCGGCTACGCCGCCACCCTGCCGTTGCAGGAGCGGCTGATCGCGCACTCGCCGCCCGAGGCCCGTGGCCAGGTGCTCGGCCTGCACGGCAACGGCATGCTGGCCGCGCAGGCGGTGTGCGCCGCGCTCGCGGGGGCGGCCGCGGACCTCGTCGCGCCGTCGGGTGCCGTCGCGCTGGTGG
>NZ_JBSSLX010000271.1:0-6829 GCF_053890995.1 Micromonospora sp. I033
CGCCGTCAACCCCATGATCAACGGGGCAGGGTCAGTCCAGCAGGGCTGTCAGGTGGGGCAGGACGCCGGAGGTGGTCAGGATGATCACGCCCAGGGCGATGAAGACGGCCGGGACCAGCCAGTGGCCGGCGCGGCCGACCAGGGAGATCACCCGGGGGTGGTTGGCGAGCAGGGCGGCGGCCGCGCACCAGACGGCCACCAGGGCGGCGAAGACCAGCAGCCAGACCAGGCCGGTGGCCGGGTCGAGCGAGCGGAACACCGGCACGTAGACGGCGATGTTGTCGGCGCCGTTGGCCACCGTCACCCCGGCCACGCCGAGCAGGCTGCCGACCACGGCCGGCGGCTCGTCCTCGCCCTCGCCGTCGCGGGACAGCAGGGTGCGGACACCCAGCCCGATCGGCAGCAGCCCGAGCAGTCCGGTCCACGGGTCGGGCACCACGAGCAGCCCGGCGGCGACCACCACCGCGACCGCGAGCAGCGCGCCGATGCCCGCGTACTGCCCGGCGACGATCTGCCAGGGGCGGGGCCGGCCGGTGCCGCGGGCCGCCACGAAGAACACGGTGAGCACGACGATGTCGTCGATGTTGGTGGCGGCGAAGACCCCTGCGGCGCCGGCCGCCGCGGCGAGCAGATCGATCACCCCGGCAGCGTACGGATCAGCCGGCCGGTCGGCTCGTCATGATCCAGCCGGCCGACGCCGGCTGACCGGTCAGAAGGATCACTCTATCGGGAAGCTGACATTGCATAGCGTGTCGGTTGGCGAATAGTTGATATCTGGCGCATGATCGTTCGAGGCGGTCTAATAGGTGGGACCGTATCCGAACCGCACAGTCTGGGACGTGAGGAATCAGCATGGCAGCCACCGGCACAGCCACCAGCACTGAGAAGGGTCGCCGGATCGTCGGGGCCGAGCGCCAGACGCTCGCCAAGGACCTGGTAAAGCGGTACACCTCGGGTGAGAGCATCCGTGCTCTCGCGGCCTCGACCGGCCGCTCCTACGGGTTCATCCACCGGGTGCTCACCGAGTCCGGGGTGCAGCTGCGGCAGCGCGGCGGCGCCCGGCGCCGCAAGAAGGCGTGACCCGCCCCCCAGCGTCGTCCATCAGCGCCGTGCTCCGGGTGGTCCGGTGACCGCCGAGACGACCGGAGTACGACTCGACTGCGACGGGCCGGTCGCGACGGTGACGTTGTGCCGGCCCGACGTGCTCAACGCCCAGACCCCGGCCACGTGGCGCGCGATGAGCGACTTCTCCCGGGATCTGCCCGGCGACGTCCGCGTCGTCGTGGTGCGCGGCGAGGGGCGGGCGTTCTCCGCCGGCCTCGACCTCTCGGTCGCCGGCTCCTCCGGCCCGGGCTCCTTCGCCGAGCTCTCCACCCTGCCCGAGCAGGAGTGCGCCGACCGCATCGCCGAATACCAGGGCGGCTTCACCTGGCTGCACCGGCCGGACGTGATCTCGATCGCCGCCGTGCAGGGCCACGCCATCGGCGCCGGCTTCCAACTCGCCCTCGCCTGCGACCTCCGGGTGCTCGCCGAGGACGCCCGGCTCTCCATGGCCGAGGTGACCCTCGGCCTGGTGCCCGACCTGGCCGGCACGAAGCGCCTCGCCGAGCTGGTCGGCTACTCCCGCGCCCTGGAGATCTGCGCCACCGGCCGCCGGATGGACGCCGCCGAGGCGGACCGGATCGGCCTGGCCACCCTCGTCGTGCCACCCGCGGAGCTGGACGGCGCGGTGCGGGACCTGACCGCCGGCCTGCTGGCCAACAACCGCGACGCGATCGTGGAGATCAAGGCGCTGCTCGCCGGGGCGGGCGGGCGCACCCACGCCGAGCAGCAGCGGGCCGAGCGGGAGGCGCAGACCCGGCGGATCCGGGACCTCGCCGGGCGGGGCGAATAGTAAGGACCGTTCGGGAAGATCCGGGTTACTCGCGAGGTTGTCGTAGTCGTCGGGAGAATTGACCCCGACGGTCCACGGCCGCCGACGACCCGGAGGTGACGAGTGTCCAACCCGATGGCCGGTGGCGGCATGGGCGGCTGGAGCATGCTCCGGTCGATGCGCAACCGCGACGAGATCTCCACACACCAGCTCAAGCGCGGCACCGCCAAGCGGATCGTCGCGTTCGCCCGGCCCTACCGGCGCGACATCGTCGTCTTCCTGATCACCGTGGTGATCGCCGCGGTGATCGGGGTGGCCACCCCGCTGCTCGCCGGTGACGTCATCGACGCGATCGCCGGCGGCGGCTCCGACGCGGGCGCCACCGTGGTCCGGCTCGCCCTGATCATCGCCGCGCTGGCCGTCGCCGACGCGCTCTTCTCGCTGGCCCAGCGGTGGTATTCGGCGCGGATCGGCGAGGGCATCATCCTCGACCTGCGGACCCGGGTCTACGACCACGTCCAGCGGATGCCGCTGCAGTTCTTCACCCGGACCCAGACCGGCGCGCTGGTCAGCCGGCTCAACAACGACGTGCTGGGCGCCCAGCGGGCGTTCACCTCGACGCTGTCCGGGGTGGTCAGCAACGTCATCCAGCTCGTGCTCACCGCCGGGGCGATGCTCGTGCTGTCCTGGCAGATCACCGCGCTGGCGCTGGTGCTGCTGCCCATCTTCATCATCCCGGCCCGCCGGGTCGGCCGGCGGCTCGCCGAGATCACCCGCGAGTCGTACAACCTCGACGCCAAGATGAACGCGACGATGACCGAGCGGTTCGGCGTCGCGGGCGCCCTGCTGGTCAAGCTCTTCGGTTCGCCCGAGGTGGAGGCGGCCCGGTTCGCCGGCCGCGCCGAGCGGGTCCGCGACATCGGCATCCAGTCGGCCATGTACTCGCGCACCTTCTTCGTCGCCATGCTGCTGGTCGCCTCCCTGGCCCAGGCGCTCACCTACGGGCTCGGCGGCTGGCTGGCCGTCGCCGGCGCGGTCAGCGCCGGCACCGTGGTCAAGCTGGCGCTGCTGCTCACCCGCCTCTACGGCCCGCTCACCGCGCTCTCCAACGTCCGGGTCGACGTCATGAGCGCGCTCGTCTCCTTCGACCGGGTCTTCGAGGTGCTCGACCTGCGGCCCGGCATCGAGGAGAAGCCGGACGCCGTGCCGGTGCCCCGGGGCAACGGCCGGGTCGAGTTCCGCGACGTGCGGTTCCGCTACCCGAGCGCCGCCGAGGTCTCGCTCGCCTCGCTCGAGGAGGTCGCCGCGCTCGACCGGACGGTCAACGAGCCGGTGCTCAAGGGCGTCTCGTTCGCGGTCGAGCCGGGGCAGATGGTGGCCCTGGTCGGCCCCTCCGGCGCCGGCAAGTCCACCCTCTCCATGCTGATCTCGCGGATCTACGACGTGACCGACGGCCAGGTGCTGGTCGGCGGGGTCGACGTCCGGGACGCGACGCTCGCGTCGCTGCGCGACGAGATCGGCGTGGTCACCCAGGACTCGCACCTGTTCCACGAGACCATCCGGGAGAACCTGCGCTACGCCAAGCCGGACGCCACCGACGACGAGATCTGGGCGGCGCTGGCCGGCGCGCAGGTCGCCGACCTCGTCCGGGCCCTGCCCGACGGGCTGGACACGACGGTCGGCGAGCGCGGCTACCGCTTCTCCGGCGGCGAGAAGCAGCGCATCGCCATCGCCCGGCTGCTGCTCAAGGCCCCGTCGATCGTGATCCTCGATGAGGCCACCGCCCACCTCGACTCGGAGAGCGAGGCGGCGGTGCAGCGGGCGCTGTCGGTGGCGCTGACCGGGCGTACCGCGCTGGTGATCGCGCACCGGCTCTCCACCGTCCGCGACGCCGACCAGATCCTGGTCCTCGACGAGGGGCGGATCGTCGAGCGCGGCCGGCATGACGAGCTGGTCGCCGTCGGCGGCCTCTACGCCGAGCTCTACCGCACCCAGTTCGCGGTCACCGACTCGCCGGCCCCCTATGTGGAGCCGGAGCAGCCGGAGCCGGTCGTCACCACCGTGCCGGTCGGCACCTACGTGGCGCAGGAGGCGCTGCCGCCGGCCGCCGCCAACTAGCCGGCGGCCCCGCGGCGGACGCTGCCACCGACCCGGCGAGCGCGCGGGAGGCCGCCGCGACTAGCCGGCGGCGGTCACCGCGGCACGCAGCTCGCCGAAGGCCGCGCCGAGCGTCTCCGGGGTGAAGTGCGCGTTCAACCCGCTCGGGTTGGGCAGCACCCAGAGCCGGGCCGCCGCGAGGGGTTCCGGCTGCGGCCCGAAGCCCGCCTTGGGTCGGGCGAACCCGATCCGGTACGCGGTCACCCCGACCACGGCCACCCAGCGCGGCCGGTACCGCGCGACCTTGGCGGTCAGCTCCCGCGCGCCCTCGACCAGCTCCTCGGCGGTCAGCTCGTCGGCGCGGGCGCTGGCCCGGGCCACCATGTTGGTGATGCCGAGGCCGAGGCCGGGCAGCTCGTCCTGCTCGCTGGGGTGCAGCTGGCGCGGGGTGAAGCCGCCCCGGTGCAGCGCCGGCCAGAACCGGTTGCCCGGCCGGGCGAAGTGCCAGCCGGTGGCCGCCGACCACAGGCCCGGGTTGATCCCGACGAAGAGCACGTCCAGCCCGGGCGCGATCACGTCTGGCAGCAGCTTGTCGGCCGCCGCCGCGAGCTGCTCCTTCGTCGGCCGCGGATGCCGCCGCCCGGCCGCCGCCGGGCCCGGCCCGGCCGCGCCGCGCAGCATCGGGTCCGGCACCGCCCCCTCCGGCCGCGCGGCGTCCGGCGCGGCCGCATCGGGCCACGCGGCGGCCGGCCCAGCCGAGTGCGGCGGCGTGGGGTCCGACCCGGCTGCCCCGGGAAGGCGTCGCCCCTTCACCCGCTCACCGTCACAGGCCGCGCAGCGCGCCGCCGTCGACCGGCACGGTCACCCCGGTGACGTAGCCGGCGGCGGGGGAGAGCAGGAAGGCGGCCACCCGGCCGAACTCGGCGGGGTCGCCGATCCGGGCCAGCGGGATCGACGCCTCCGCCTCGGCCCGGGCCCGTTCCGGGTCGCCGCCGGCGGCCAGGAGTTCGCGGTTGCGGTCGGTCATGATCCGTCCCGGCAGCAGGCTGACCACCCGGACGCCGCGCGGACCGTACTCGTCAGCCAGGTCCTTGGCCACCCCGGCCAGGCCGGGGCGCAGGCCGTTGGAGATGCCGAGACCGGGCAGCGGGCCACGCACCGAGGTGGACAGCACCAGCCCGACGGCGCCCCCGTCGGTGAGCGCGGCGGCCACCGTGCGGGCGGCGCGGACGCTGCCCAGGAAGACCGTCTCGAAGGACTCCCGCCACTGCTCGTCGGTGATCTGGGCGGCGGTGCCCCGGGGCGGGCCGCCCACCGAGATCAGCGCGCCGTCGAGCCGGCCGAACTCCCCGCGCGCCGCCGCGACGAGACGCTCCGGGGTGCCCGGATCGGTGAGGTCGGCGGTCAGCCCGATCGCCCGCTCCGGCCCGCCGAGCGCCTCGACGGCGGCGGCCACCCGCTCCGGGGCGCGGGAGGAGATCACCACGCGGGCGCCGTCGGCGACGAGTTGCTCGGCGGTGGCGAAACCGAGGCCGCCCGAGGCGCCGGTCAGCACGTACACCCGGTCGGCGAGTCCGAGATCCATGAGGCCGATCCTGCCGTACCCCGGGTGGGCCTGCCACCCGCTCTCAGCGCGGCGCCGGGCGGAGCAGGCGTACCCGGCCGGCGAGCTGGGCCGCGACGGCGCCGCCGGCCCGGGCGACGGCCGGCAGCCGGCGGGCCCGGGGGGCGGTGCGGCCGTCGTAGCGGCTCGCCGCCTCGCGGGCGGCCAGCTCCTCCGCGCCGAGCGGCGGCAGCGTGCCCCGGTCGCGCAGCTCCCGGGCCAGGTCCCAGCCGTCGCGGAGCGAGCCGTTGGTGGGGCGGGCCGCCGCCCAGCCCGCGAAGGTCCGCGGCCAGGCGTCGCCGAGGCCGGCGGCGAGCAGCGGCCAGTGCCGGGCCACGTCGCCGGCCCGCTTGCGCAGCAGGGCCCGCCGGGCCGCCTCCACCGGCGCGGCGGCGAACCCGGGCGGCAGCGGCCCGCCGGCCACCAGCGCCGCGACCAGCTCCGCCTGCCGCGCGGCCAGGTCACCGCCGGTCACGTGACCACCGGGTGCCCGGCGGCGGCGGCCAGGGCGTCCAGCTCGCCGCGCAGCTCGGCGGCGGGCGGGTAGTGGCCGTCGCGTTCCAGCAGCAGCGCCGGCGGCCGGCGCCGGGCGCACAGCTCGCGGACCAGGTCGAGCACCTCGGCGGGAACCGGGTCGGTGTGCGTGTCGTGGTAGAAGCCGCCGTGCTCGGCGCCGCCGGCCACGTGCGCGTAGGCGATCCGGTCCAGCGGCAGGCGGTCCAGCAGGGCGGCCGGGTCGCCGCCCCGGTTGCGGGCGTTGGCGTGCACGTTGGCGACGTCGAGCAGCAGCAGCGCTCCGGTCGCGTCGAGGATCTCGGTGAGGAAGTCGGCCTCGTCCAGCTCGTCGTCCGGCCAGTCGAAGAGCGCGGCGATCGGCTCCAGGGCCAGCGGCACCGGCAGCTCCGCCTGCGCCCGCCGCACGTTGGCCACCACCGCGGCCACCGCCTCCCGGCTGCGCGGCAGCGGCAGCAGGTGACCGGCCTCCAGCCCGCCGGCCCGGACGAACGCGATGTGCTCGCTGACCAGCGGCGCGTCCAGCGCCGCGGCCACCCCGGCCAGGTGCGCCACCCGGGCCGGGTCGACCGGTTCCGCGCCACCGAGGGAGAGTTTCACCCCGTGGGGTACGACGGTGACGCCCCGCCCGCGCAGCTCGGCGAGGCCGTCGGGGAGGGGCCCGGCCGGGGCGACCGCCTCCGCGACCACCTCGACGAAACGCAGCCCGGGCAGGCCGGCCACGAAACCGGCGATCTCCGGCC
>NZ_JBSSLX010000272.1:0-6804 GCF_053890995.1 Micromonospora sp. I033
CCGTCCAGGCCGGCCGGGAATCCGATCGGCCCGGCGGCTGGCGGCTGGTAGGTTCGCTCGCCGTGACGGGGACCACGGGGGATCGGCTCGACGGGCGTTTCGCCCGGCTCTGGACGGCCAGCACCTTGTCGGCGCTGGGCAGCGGCATGGCCACGGTGGCCGCCCCGCTCTACGTCGCCTCGCAGACCGACGACCCGCTGACCGTCTCGGCCGGCACCGCGGTGGCCTGGCTGCCCTGGCTGCTGTTCGCACTGCCCGGTGGGGTGCTGGTGGACCGGGTGGACCGGCGGCGGCTGATGGTGGTCATCGACTGGCTGCGGGTGGCCGCGCTGGCCGTGCTGGCCGTCGCGATGGTCGCCGACCGGGCCGGGGTCGCGCTGCTCTACGTGGTGCTGTTCGTGGTCAACACCGGCGAGGTGGTGTTCCGCAGCGCCGCCCAGGCGGTGGTGCCCGCGGTGGTGCCCCGGTCCCGCCTGGAACGGGCCAACGGCTGGCTCGGCGGCGGCACCCAGATCATGCAGAACATGGTCGCGGGCCCGCTCGGCGGCTTCCTCTTCGTGGTGGCCGCGGCCATCCCGTTCGCGGTCAACGCCGGCACGTACGCGCTCAGCGCCGTCCTCGTCGGCCTCCTCGCCGGGTCGTACCGGGGCTCGCCGGGTGCGGGCGGGCGCCGCTCGGTGCGCGCGGAGGTCGCCGAGGGGTTCCGCTGGCTGCTGTCCCAGCGGCTGCTGCGCACCATGACCCTGCTCATCGGGCTGCTCAACGTCACCCTGACCGCCGCCCTCGCGGTGCTGGTGCTGCTGGCCACCGACCGGCTCGGCCTCGGCTCGGTCGGCTACGGCGCGCTGTTCACCTGCATGGCCGTGGGCGGGCTGCTCGGGTCGGCGGTCGGCGACCGGCTGATCGCCGCCATCACCGCGACCTGGACCGTCCGGGTGGGCCTGGTGATCGAGGCGGGGCTGCACCTGGCGCTGGCCGCCTCGCGCAGCGCCGCGGTGGTCGGGGTGGCGCTGTTCGCCTTCGGGGTGCACGGCGCGCTGTGGAACATCGTCGCCAACTCGCTGCGCCAGCGGCTCACCCCACCCGCGCTGATGGGCCGGGTGGGCAGCACCACCCTGTTCATCGCGGCGGGTGGCAACTGCGTCGGCGCGCTGCTCGGCGGGCTGGTCGCCGACCGGTACGGGATCACCGCGCCCTACTGGGTGGGGTTCGTGGTGGCGGTCGCGGTGATCGCGATGACCTGGCGGGTGTTCGACCGGGCCACGGTGGCCGCCGCGTACGCCGCCCCCGCCCCGGACGGCCGGGAGACCCCGGCCGTCGTCGGCTGAGGAGGAACCGGATGCCGTCCCTCGCGGTGCCGCCGCTGTTCGCCGCGCTGGAGCCGGCGCGGACCGTCGACGGCGGCACGGACATCCTGAGGCGGCGACGAGGCGGGTCTCGGCACCCCCGTCGAGGACATGACCAGCCTCGCCGCCGTCGCCGGGCTGGACGTGCCGGTGCGGCTCGTGGTCTGCCTCGGCTTCGGCATCGACGCGTACCACGGGGTGAACCACACGCAGGTGCTGGAGAACATCGCGGCGCTCGACCGGGACGGCGCGTACCTGGGCGCGCTGTCCATCCCGGGCGAGAGCCGCGAGGCCCGGCTGTACCGGGAAGCGGTGGCGTACGGGCAGGCGGCCACGCCGCTGCGGCCGAGCATCGTGCACGGGCAGATCGCCGCGGCCACCGGGGCGCCGACGGGGACGTGCACGTCACCCGGCGCGCCCGGGGGAGCACGCTGTTCGTCAATCCGCTGATGGCGGTCTACTTCAGCTTCGACCTGGCCGGGCTGGCCCGCCGTTCGCTCTACCTCGACCGGCTGGAACACACGGTCGACGTGCGGCAGGTCGCATCCCGGATCGAGGCCTTCCGCGCCGAGGTGCGCACCCGCACGCCCCGGGCGTTCCCGCACTGACCTCAGGGCAGCGGCGGCACCGGCAGGGTGACGCCTTCCGACGCCGACCGGTGCGCCAGCTCGATGAGCTCGACCACCCCGACCGACTCCGCCGGGTCCACCGGCAGCGGTCCGCCGTCCCGCAGCGCGGCCGCGACCTGCGTGTAGAAGTCCTGGTAGCGGCCCGCCTCGGTGGGCACCGCCCGCAGCTCGCCGTCGGCGCCGAGCCGGCCGTACCGGTCGGCGTCGACCTCACCCCAGCCCGGGGTGCCGGGCCGGCCGCCGTCGCGCAGCGCCGCCTCCTGCGGGTCCAGCCCGTACGTGGTGTAGGCGGCCCGGTCGCCGAGCACCCGGAAGCGCGGGCCGAGCTGCGCGGCCACCGCGCTCATCCACAGGTGGGAGCGGGCACCGCCGGCGTGGGTGAGCGCCACGAACGCGTCGTCGTCCACCTCGGCGCCCGGGCGGCGCCGGTCCACCTCGGCGTAGACCCGCTCCACCGGGCCGAGCAGCCGCACCGCCTGGTCGACCAGGTGGGCGCCGAGGTCGAACAGCGCGCCGCCGGCCTCACCGGGCGCGGCGCTCTCCCGCCAGCCCGGCTTGATCGCCGGCCGCCACCGCTCGAACCGGGACTCGAAGCGGGCCACCCGGCCCAGCTCGCCCGCCTCGACCAGCCGGCGCACGGTCAGGAAGTCACCGTCCCAGCGGCGGTTCTGGAACACCGTCAGCGGCACCCCGGCGGCGGCCGCCTCGGCGACCAGCGCCCGACCCTCGGCGGCGGTCGGCGCGAGCGGCTTGTCCATCACCACCGGCAGCCCGGCCGCCACCGCGGCCCGGGCCATCGGCACGTGCTGCCGGTTCGGCGTCGCCACCACCACCAGGTCGAGGCTGTCGGCGGCCCGCCAGAGCTGGTCGGCGTCGTCCAGGACGCGGGCGTCCGGGTGCTCGGCCTGCACCTGGGCCCGCCGCTCCGGGTCCCGGGTGACCACCGCGTCCAGCCGTAGGCCGGGCGTGGCGGCGACCAGCGGGGCGTGGAACACCCGCCCGGCGATCCCGTACCCCAGCAGTCCCACCCGCAGCGGCGCCTGCGCCATGCCGTTCCCCCGTCCTCGTGATCTCCTGCGAATCTACGCGCCGCGCCCGGTGCGGAACGGCGGGTCCCGGGCGGTGGCCCGTTCGGACGTGTGGCAGCGTGGGCGGGTGCATCCGAGCCCGGTCGAGGTCGACCTCGCGCTAGTGGGCGGCGGCGGGGCCGCCTCCCTGGTGCTGGCCGCGCTGGACCGGCACGACCTGACCGGCCTGCGGGTCGCCGTGGTCGACCCCGTGCACAAGCGCGGCCAGGACCGCACCTGGGCGTTCTGGGGCGCCCCCGGCGGTGATCTCGACCCGCTGCTCAGCGCGAGCTGGTCGGAGGTCGACGTGGTCACGCCCGCCGGCCGCCGCGTCCTGCCGCTCACCCCGCTGAGGTACGCCATGCTCCGCTCCGCCCCGGTCTACGACCGGGCTGCCGCGGCCGAGCGGCGGCTGGGCGCGGTGCGGATCTGCGCGCCGGCCGGCGTGCTGGCCGACGACGGCCACCGGGTGACCGTCCCCGACCCGGAGGGGCGGCCGCTGGTCCGGGCCGGCTGGGTGCTCGACTCCCGGCCCCGCCCGCCGGCCCGGCCCGGCCGGACCAGCTGGCTCCAGCACTTCCGCGGCTGGTGGCTGGCGGCCGACCGGCCCACGTTCGACCCGGGCCGCGCGGTGCTCATGGACTTCCGCACCCCGCAGCCGGCCCGAGGGGTCTCCTTCGGCTACGTGCTGCCGGTGGACGACCGCTTCGCCCTGGTGGAGTACACCGAGTTCGGCCCCGCCGTGCTCACCGACGCGGGCTACGACGCGGCGCTGCGCGGGTACGCCGGCCTGCTGGGCCTGGACCTCGGCGGGCTGCGGGTGCGGGAGGTGGAGAACGGGGTGATCCCGATGACCGACGGCCCGTTCGTGCTCCGCCCCTCGCCGCGGGTGGTCCGGCTCGGCACCGCGGGCGGCGCGACCCGCCCCTCGACCGGGTTCACCTTCTCCGCGATGCTCCGGCAGGCCGAGCAGGTGGCCCGGGCGCTGGCGGCGGGCCGGCCGCCGGTGCCGGCGCCCGCGTACCCGGGGCGGCACCGGTGGATGGACGCGGTGGCGCTGCGCGCGCTGGACCGGGGGCACGTCGGCGGGGTGGCGTTCTTCGAGCGGCTCTTCGACCGGAACCCGCCGGAGCGGGTACTGCGCTTCCTCGACGGGGCCACCTCACCGGCCGAGGACCTGGCGGTGATGCGGTCCAGCCCGCTGCTGCCGATGACCGGCGCGGTGCTCGGTGACGCCGCCGACCGGCTGCGCGCCCGGCTGCGCCGCGACCCGGCCCCCGCCCCCGTGCCGGAGGCCGGATCGCGGGCCGCCGGTCAGGCCGGCTCGTAGCGGGCGATCACCACCCCGGTGGTGGTGGTGACGCTGTCGGTCAGCCGCAGCTCGCCGGGCTCGTCGCCGGGGTCGAACAGCCGCCGCCCGCCACCGAGCACCAGCGGGTGGACCAGCAGCACGTACGCGTCGACCAGCCCGTGCCGGCGCAGCGACCGGACCAGCGCACCGCTGCCCAGCACGGCGATGTCCGGCCCGGGCTGCGCCTTCAGCTCCCGCACCGCCTCGATGACGTCCCCCTTCAGCAGGTGCGAGTTCACCCACGGCAGCGGCTCGTCGAGCGTGGTCGAGGCGACGTACTTGGGCAGCGCGTCGAGCACCGGCGTGAACGGGTTGCCGGTCTGTCGCGGCCAGTAGCCGGCGAAGTCGGCCCAGGTGCGGCGGCCGAGCAGCAGCGCCCCGGTCGAGGCCATGCCCTCGCCCATCTTCCGCCCCATCACCGGGTCGTTGTAGGGGACCGCCCAGCCGCCCCGGGTGAAGCCGTCCCGGGTGTCCTCGTCGGGCCGCCCGGGGGCCTGCATCACCCCGTCCAGGCTGACGTTCTCGGTGACGATGATCTTCCGCATGCCGCTCCCTCGGGGCGGGGCCGGCCCGCTGCCGGCCCTTCACCCCTGACACGAACGGCGACCGCCGGTTTCGACAGCGATCAGCGGCCGAGTTCCGTGGCCACCCGGTCGCGGACCAGCACCCGTAGCTGCTCCATCGGGTCGCCGTCGCCCGCGCCGAGCCGGTTGCGCACCGCCGCCACGGTCAACCCCAGCGCGGGGTACGCGAACGCCAGGCTGCCGCCGCTGCCGGCGGTGCCGAACGAGCCGTCCGCGTCGACCGCGTAGCCGAGGCCGAAGGTCGTCTCCTGCCCGAACACCCACTCCTCGGCGCGGACCGCTACCGCGGAGACCTGCCGGAGCCGTTCCGGCGAAATCAGCCGCACACCGTCGACCGGGCCGAGCAGCGCCGCGTACATCCGGGCGACCGCGCGGGCGGACATCGTGCCGACCGCCGGCACGTCGGCGCGCAGCACCTCGGGGCGGCTGCCGGTCGTGGCGTCCGGGCGGACGTGCCGCGGGGCCACCGCGTCGAAGTTCGGCAGGTTCGCGCTCGCGTAGGTCATGAGCGCGGCCAGGCCGGCGTCCTCCAGCCGGGCCAGCCGGGGCAGGTCGGCCTCGGGCACGCCGAGGAACAGCTCGCCGGTCACCCTGAGCGGCCCGGCCACCTCCTCGGCCAGCACCTGCGAGACGGGCTTCCCGGTGACCCGCCGGACCACCTCGCCGACCAGCCAACCCCACGTCCAGGCGTGGTACGCCAGCCGCTCGCCGGGCGCCCACCGCGGCTCGGCGTCGGCGAGCAGCCCGCACATCCGGTCCCAGTCGGCGAAGTCCGCCGGGGTGACGTCGGCGGGCAGGGCCGGCAGCCCGGCCGTGTGGGTGAGCGCGTGCCGCAGCGTGATGCCGTCCTTGCCGTGCCGGGCGAACTCCGGCCACACCTCGGCGACGCGCAGGTCGTAGTCGAGCCGCCCCTGCTCGGCCAGCACGTGCACCACGGTGGCGGTGAGTCCCTTGCCGGTGGAGACCGCGTGCACCGGCGTGTCGGCGGTCAGCGGCCGGCCGGTGGTGGTGTCGGCGAGGCCGGCCTGCTCCTGCACGATCGCGGTGCCGTCCAGGTAGGCGGCCACCTGCACGCCGGCCTCGCGGCCGGAGGTGACCAGCTCGTCGATCGCCGCGCGTACCTCGGCCCGCAGGCCGTCCCATCGTCCGTGCATGATCAGCGAGCCTGCCAGGCTGCCGCGCGGATGTCGCCCGAATTGGCCGCGAGTCGCGGCCGCCGCCCTAGCGCCGGCTGCGGATCAGGTCCATCAGCAGGCCGTGGGTGTCGGCGTCCGACGCCACCACCAGGCCGCGGCCACCCGGCCCGGTCCGGCCGCCGTCGATCCCGGTGACCACACAGCCCGCGGCCCGGCACAGCGCGATGCCGGCGGCGAAGTGCACGCTGCCGGACAGGTCGCCGCCGTCGGTGACGTACGCGGCGCGCCGGCCGGTCGCCACCCAGGCCAGCGCCAGCGTCGTGGACACGACCCGCGGCCGGAACCGCCCGACGAAGTCGGGGTGGGCCAACAGGTCCACGGCCCGGAATCCGGGCGCGTTCGGAAACGGCGGATCCAGGTTGACGTCCACCAGCCGGGTGGCGGGCGTGGGCGCCAGCCGCTCGTCGACCCCGTCGCGACGGACCCAGGCGGTCGTACCGTCGGTGAAGAAGACCTCGTCGGCGAACGGGTCCGCCACCGCCGCCGCCCCCTCGCGCAGCGCCACGTTGACGGCCACCAGCATGGTGCCCGCGGCGTAGTTCAAGGTGCCGCAGAGCGGATCCACCAGCCACCGCCGTGCGGCGTCGACCGGACCCTCCTCGAGTTCCCGGATCGAGTTCGACACCCGGGA
>NZ_JBSSLX010000273.1:0-6758 GCF_053890995.1 Micromonospora sp. I033
GCTCCCGCTCGGAGAGCCCACCCCAGATCCCGAACCGCTCGTCGTGGCCGAGCGCGTATTCGAGACACTCCGTCTTCACTTCACACCGCGAGCAGATGCGCTTCGCCTCGCGGGTCGAGCCGCCCTTCTCGGGAAAGAACGCCTCCGGGTCGGTCTGCGAGCACAGCGCCCGCTCCTGCCACTCCGGCGCGTTTCCGAGCAGGTCGGCCACCTCGAGCTGGCCGTCCATCCATTGCCTCCTTGTCGCGCACCGGCGTCATCGCCGCTGCAACCCCCCACGCGAAAGGCGTGCTTGTTCGTCCGGTCACAATTTGTTGCGTTCCGCGCGAACAACCCCATTCAAATTACACGCGTGTAATGCGTGCGCCGTCAAGCCAAACTTGATAATGGAGTCGCCCTCCCGACACGTTCCGGACGACCGTGGCGCCGCCCGACCCTCGCAACCTGCCCTATCGATTCAGACCCCGGACGAGTAACGCCCTCCCCGGCGAGTTGCCCCAAGTTTTCTGCCGTGGCGCACCGGTGTGGACACCGCCGGCGGCCCCCGGTGGAGGCTTCCGGCGGGCCGCTCCCGAGCGGTCGTCGTGACACCGTCCAAGATCAGCATTGGTGGGGCACAAGGTTAACCCGGCCCGAGCGGTACCGCCCGTCGAGGCCGTAGACGCCGACCGCGCCCCGCCCAACATGTGGACGAGGCGCGACGGTACGGCGGCGTGGGCGGTCAGCCCGCTCCCGGCGGTGAGCTGGCCGGCCACACGAATTCGGCGATCGCTCCGCCGGTGACGGAAATCGCTCCGGCCGGGGTGCGGTCGTCCCACCAAACGGTATAGAGGCCGGCGGGCAGGTCCGGGTAGACGGCGCTGTGGAAGACCCCGTCGCGGACGTGCCGCTCGCGGACGGCGGAGTGGGTGCGGGGGCCGTCCCGGTCGGCCCGGCTGATCTCGATCTCCCGGCCGTGCAGGTCGCGTCCGGTGTGGATGATCAGCGCGCCGGAGTCGCCGCCGAGGTCGAGCACGACACTGCCGCTCTCCGAGGGGCCGAGGGTGTGCTGGTGGTCCACGTGGCCTCCCCGCTCAGGCCTTCGCCGCCGGCGGGTTGTTGAACCCGTCGTACGGCGTGCCGAGGAACGGGAAGTCACCGAGGAAGGGCGCCGTCACGTCGGCGGCGCTCAGTCCCGGGGTGACCGCGGCCGCCGCCGCGTCCGGCCGGAACGTCTTGTCCACCAGCGGCACGGTCACCCCGGCGATCGCCCGCAGCGCGATGCTCACCACGTCGTCGCCGACCCGCCGGCCGTTCGGGAAGCCCGCCAGGTCTCCGCCGAGCACCCCGAACCGGTCCGGCTTGCGGCTGGGCCGGATCGCCGTGTTCAGCCGGAGCATGTCGGCCTGCACGTCGCCGGTGGTGTTGGCGAAGCCGTCGATCAGCCCGGCCGGCACCCCGGTGAGCAGGATCGCCACCAGATCGGCCCGCGGCTTCTTCGACTTGTTCAGCGCGTCGAGGCTGGGGAACACGCCCGGGTAGAGGGCGGGCAGCAGCGCCGCCAGCTCGGGATGTTCGACGAACTGGGCGAACCGCTTGTCCTCGGCGGGCAGCAGCGTGTTCCACAGGTCCTTCTTGGACATCGGCACGATGACCTCGTTGAACAGCGGGTTGCCCAACCGGGAGACCTGGGTGAAGGGACCGGCGGCGGTGTCCGCGGCCACCCGGTCGCCGAGCACCCGGACCTGCTGCCGGGACGCGGACGTCCAGACGCCGATGGTCGAGGCGCGGTCGGCCTGGCCGTACCGGCTGGCCTTGCGGCGGACCTTGCTGAGCGGGACCTGCACGGCGATGCTGTGCACGTTCAACCGGTCCAGCGCGTTGACCGGCTCGCCCTCGGTCTTGAACAGCTTCTTGCCGGCCACGTGCAGTTGCTGGAAGGGGCGCAGCGTACCGAGGTCGAAGATCGCGCCCAGGTCGACGAAGAAGCCGTCGGCCCGCTGGCCGGCGAAGACCTTCTCCCCGGTCGAGAGCCGGAAGGTCGCCTGACGGACCAGGTCGGCGTACTTCGGGGTGGACAGCGGGCCGACGTTGCAGGGCGGGCAGGGCAGCTTGTGCGCCAGCACGTGCTCCCGGCCGTCGGCCACCCGGGTCAAGCGGTAGAACTGCCGCCGGTTCCAGTTCCTGCTGTCCAGCGACTCGATCGGGCCCGTGTTGTAAAGAAAACTGTTCGGATTGGTGATCTCGGTGGTGAATTCGAAGCGATAGGTGACGTCCGGATAACCGTCTCCATCGTTGTCAACGTGAATCTCGTACCGGACGTCGTCGCCGAACTCGAAGAAGTTGGGGCCGCCGGAGGGAAGCTGCACCGGCACGTAGTTGGCGATCAACGTGACCGTGTCCGGCTGGCTCGGGCTGACGAACGCGTACAGGTCGGAGCTGTCGGCGACCGGATCCTTGGCTATCTCCGGGGCCTCACGGTGAGAGGACATGGCGGACCACACCTTCGTCGGGTAGCGGAAGTCGGGACCGGCGCCGAGAGCCCGCGCCGGGAGGCGACGCGCCGGTGGGGCGCGCGGAGGGTCAGCGCCGGCGGGCGGCGCGGACCAGGCGGTCGGCCAGGCCGCGGTCGCGTACCTGGATCCGGGTCGTGCCGACGAAGACGTCCAGCGCGCCGGAGGCGGCGTCGCGGAGGTGGACCACGATCGGCTCGTCGCGCCGGCCCGCGGAGGGGGCGTTCTGCGCGGCGGACAGGCCCGGCACGGTGAGGGCGGCCGCGCCCAGGGTGGCGCTCGCGGCGGCGGTCAGCGTCTGCCGCCGGGTCAGTCGCGGCCAGGGCCGCCGCTTCGGCTCATCAGTGGTCATGGGCAACCTTTCCGGGCCGGCGCCGCAGCGCCCACGGTGTACCGGGACCCGGACGCCGCCGGATGCCCCGGGCTTGGGGGCGCCGGCGGCAGGTCCTCGCCGTGACCGCCGCCGGCATCCACTGGTACGGCCGGCGGCGGGGAAAGGTTCGACGCTAGGCGCCGGCGTGACCGTACGCGGTCGTCCGCTTGCGGACCGGCCGGCCCGCCGCCGCCGCGATCCCCCGGAGCTGCTCCTCGGTCCGGGCCGAGCCGTTGCCGGAGCCGGCCATCCGGGAGATGGTCTCCTCCATCAGGGTGCCGCCCAGGTCGTTGCAGCCGCCCTGGAGCATCGCCACCGTGCCGGCGTCGCCGAGTTTCACCCAGGAGCACTGGATGTTGGCGATCCGGCCGTGCAGCACCAGCCGCGCCATCGCGTGCACGACCCGGTTCTCCCGCCAGGTCGGCCCGGGCCGGGCGATGCCGGCCAGGTAGATCGGCGCGTTGGTGTGCACGAAGGGCAGCGCCACGAACTCGGTGAAGCCGCCGGTGCGGTCCTGCACGCCGGCCAGCACGCGGAAGTGGGCCAGCCACTGGCCGGGATGGTCGACGTGGCCGTACATCATCGTGGAGCTGGACCGGATGCCCAGCTCGTGGGCCGTGCTGACCACCTCGACCCAGGCGGCGGCCGGCAGCTTGCCCTTGGTCAGTACCCAGCGCACCTCGTCGTCGAGGATCTCCGCGGCGGTGCCCGGGATGGTGTCCAGGCCGGCCTCGCGGAGCTGGAGCAGCCACTCCTTCACCGGCACGCCCGCCTTGGCCGCGGCCGTGACGATCTCCATCGGGGAGAAGGCGTGCACGTGCATCCCCGGCACCCGCGCCTTGATCGCCCGGACGATGTCGGCGTAGCCGGTGACCGGCAGCTTCGGATCGATGCCGCCCTGGAGGCAGACCTCGGTGGCGCCGGCCGCCCAGGCCTCCTCGGCCCGGTCGGCGACCTGCCCGAGGGAGAGCCGGAACGCGTCGGCGTCGCTCTCGCGCTGCGCGAAGGCGCAGAACCGGCAGCCCACGTAGCAGACGTTCGTGAAGTTGATGTTGCGGTTGACCACATAGGTCACCTCGTCGCCGACCGCGTCCCGGCGGACGTCGTCGGCGAGCCGGCACAGCTCGTCCAGCGCCGGCCCGTCCGCGCCGAACAGCGCCAGCGCCTTCGCCTCGTGAGCCGGTTCGAGCAGCGCGGCCGGATCGTCGGCGGCCAGCCGCAGGCCGGCGCGCAGGTCGGGGTCGCTCGCCACGGCGGTCGGCACGGCGACCTTCGCGGCCACCTCGGACCAGTCCCCGTAGACGTCGTCGAAGTCGCCCCGGCGGTCGCCGGTCCGCCCGGTGGTGTCGATGGTGACGTGCAGGTCGGTCCGCCCGCCGAACACCTCCTCCGGCTCCTGCCAGGGCCGGCCGACCGGGCGGGCCGCCTCGACGGCCAGCCCGGTCTCCGGGTCGGCCAGGGCGGTGACGTGCGGCAGCAGGCGCGGGTCCAGCCACGGGTCGCCGGCCCGGACGTACTCCGGGTAGACGGTCAGCCGCTCGCGCAGGGTGAAACCGGCCTGCCCGGTACGCCGGGCCAGCTCGTCCAGGTGCGGCCAGGGGCGCTCCGGGTTGACGTGGTCCGGGGTGACCGGCGAGACGCCGCCCCAGTCGTCGATGCCGGCGCGCAGCAGCAGGTCGTACTCGCCCTCGATGAGGTTCGGCGGGGCCTGGACGCGCGCCTTCGGGCCGAGCAGCACCCGGGCCACGGCCACCGTGGCGGCCAGGTCGTGCAGCTCCGCGTCCGGCATGCCGCGCATCGCGGTGTCCGGCTTGGCGCGGAAGTTCTGCACGATCACCTCCTGGAGGTGGCCGTACTCCCGGTGCGCCCGGCGGATCGCGAAGAGCGCGTCGACCCGCTCGGCCAGGGTCTCCCCGATGCCGATCAGCAGGCCGGTGGTGAACGGCACGCCGACCCGGCCGGCGTCGTCGAGCACCCGCAGCCGCACCGCCGGCTCCTTGTCCGGCGAGCCGTAGTGCGGGCCGCCCGGCTCGGACCAGAGCCGGGTCGCGGTGGTCTCCAGCATCATCCCCATGCTCGGCGCGACCGGCTTGAGCCGTTGCAGCTCCGACCAGGACAGCACGCCCGGGTTGAGGTGCGGCAGCAGGCCGGTCTCCTCCAGCACCGCCACCGCGCAGGCGCGCAGGTAGTCGAGGGTGGAGTCGTAGCCCCGCTCGTCCAGCCACCGCCGGGCGGCCGGCCAGCGCTCCTCGGGGCGGTCGCCCAGGGTGAACAGCGCCTCCTTGCAGCCCTGCGCGGCGCCCTCCCGGGCGATGGCGAGAACCTCGTCCTTCTCCAGGTACGCCGCCGGCAGCCGGTGCGGCACGGTGGCGAAGGTGCAGTAGTGGCAGCGGTCCCGGCAGAGCCGGGTCAGCGGGATGAACACCTTCTTGGAGAAGGTGACGACGCCCGGGCGGCCGGCCTCCCGCAGCCCGGCGTCGCGGATCTCGCCGGCGATCCGGAGCAGTTCGTCCAGCGCCGGGCCGCGCGCGGTGAGCAGCGCGCTCGCCTCGGCCACGTCCAGCGCCCGGCCGGTGGCGGCCCGGCCCAGGGCCCGCCGGACGCTCGCCTCGGTCGGGGTGGGATCGCTGCGATCAACCATCCGCCCAGCCTATGCGCTGGCCGGTGCGGGACCGCCCGCCCCCGGCAAGGAGCCGGGGGCGGGCGGCGTCCGGCGGTTCAGCGCGGGAAGTTCGGGTCCTCGCGGTCGAAGCGCTGCGTACGGTCGCCATCCGGCGGGGCCGGCTGGCCGGGGTCGACCGGCTGGCGCGGGATGGCCTGGGTCGGGTCGGCCGACGGCGGCTGGCCGAACGGGGGCGCCGGGTGCGGAGCGCCGCCGTACGGGGGCGCGGAGTGCGGAGCGCCGTACGGCGGGCCGGACTGCGGAGCGCCGAACGGCGGGCTCGACTGCGGAGCGTGCGGCGGGGCGGTGTTGAACGGCTGCGCGGACTGCGCCGGGCCGTACGGGCCGGGCTGCGGGTAGCCGCCGGGCTGCTGCGGCATGCCGGCCTGCGGGTAGCCGCCCGGAGCCGGGTAACCGCCGGGCTGGCCCGGGCCGGGCTGCTGCGGCCAGCCGGGCTGCGCCTGGCCGTAGACACCGGGCTGCGGCTTCGGCTTCGGTACGTAGTAGAGGGTGCGCCAGATCTTGAAGACCACGAACGCGGCGATCCCGAACACCGCCAGGACGGCCGCCTGGGTGAGCAGGTCGAGGAAGGCGACCAGCACGTCGCCGTCGACGAGCCGGCCGACCAGCGAGATCAGGAAGGTCAGCGCAGCGAGGGCGGCGGCGAAGGCGTACTCGCCCAGGGCCGCCTGGGTGATCAGCTTCGCCTTCGGCAGCACCGGGCGTACATGGGTGGCGAGCAGCACGGCCAGCAGCGGCAGCGGGGCCGACTCGAAGCCGACGAAGCCGAAGAAGGCGCTCCCCGCCCGCCCCGTGAAGGTGCTGTAGTTGTTGGTCGGCACCAGCAACCGCAACAGAGCGACGAAGAGCAGCACGGCGTTCGCGCCGAGCAGGACGAGCGCGGCCAGTTCGCGCAGCGGCTTGGTCAACTGGCTGGCCTGCGTGGTGTCGCCGGACGCGGGCTCGGCGGGGCTGGTCACGAACTCCCCCTGGGGACGAAAACGGACAGTTGCCGACGTGAGCCTAGTCTCCCGGGCCACCGGGCGATCGACGGCCGCGCGTGCGGAAGGATGGACGCCATGCGCATCGTGGTTCTGACCGGCGGCATCGGGGGCGCCCGGTTCCTGCTCGGCGTCCGGGCGTACGCCCGGGAGGTGGGGGCCGAGGTCACCGCCGTGGTCAACGTCGGCGACGATCTGCTGCTGCACGGGCTGAAGGTCTGCCCCGACCT
>NZ_JBSSLX010000274.1:0-6739 GCF_053890995.1 Micromonospora sp. I033
AGAGCACCCTGCTCGCCGCGCTGGCCGGTCTGCTTCCGGAGGACTCCGGGGAGCAGGAGGGCACCGTCGAGATCGACGGGCTGGACCCGCGCAAGGCCCGCGAGCGGGTCGGCATCGTCTTCCAGGACCCGGAGAGCCAGCTCGTCATGGCCCGCTGCGGCGACGACGTGGCGTTCGGGTTGGAGAACCGGGGGTTGCCCGCCGACGAGATCTGGCCCCGGGTCGACGAGGCGCTGCGCCGGGTCGGCTTCCCGTACCACCGGGACCGTCCCACGGCCGCGCTCTCCGGCGGCGAACAGCAGCGGCTCGCCCTGGCCGGGGCGCTCGCCCTGCGGCCGGGGCTGCTGCTGCTCGACGAGCCCACCGCGAACCTCGACCCGGCCGGCGCCACTCTGGTCCGGCAGGCCGTCGCGGACGCCGTCGACGCCGACACCACGCTGATCCTGGTCGAGCACCGGGTCGCCGAGGCGCTGCCGCTTGTCGACCGGGTGGTCGTGCTGGAGCCCGGCGGCGGCGTGCGGGCCGACGGGCGGCCCGACGCGGTCTTCGCCGCGCACGGCGACGCGCTGGCCGACGCCGGGGTCTGGGTGCCCGGCCACACCGTGCCGCCCCGGCACGCCACCGCGCCGCCCGGCGAGGTGCTGCTCACCGCCGACCGGCTCGGCCTGCCGCCCCGGCTGGCCCCCACCGACCTCCGGGTACGCGCCGGCGAGGCGCTCGCCGTCCTCGGCCCCAACGGTGCCGGCAAGTCCACCCTGGCCCTGCTCCTCGGCGGCCTGCTCCGCCCCGGCACCGGTACGGTCACCGCCACCGGGGCGCTGGCCGGTGGGGACACCCGCACTCCCCCGCACCGCTGGCGGGCGCCCGCCCTGGCCCGGCGGATCGGCTCGGTCTTCCAGGACCCGGAGCACCAGTTCGTCACCGGCACCGTCCGCGACGAGCTGGCCCTCGGACCCCGCCGCACCGGGCAGCCCGAGGCGGCCGTCACGGCCACCGTGGACGCGCTGCTGGAGCGGCTGCGGCTGGACCGGCTGGCCGGCGCCAACCCGTACACCCTCTCGGGCGGGGAGGCGCGGCGGCTGAGCGTGGCGACCGCCCTGGCCACCGCGCCCCGCCTGCTGATCTGCGACGAGCCCACCTTCGGCCAGGACCGGCGGACCTGGCGGGAGCTGATCGACCTCTTCGCCGAGCTGCGCGACGCCGGCCACGGCGTCGTCGCGGTCACCCACGACCCGGACTTCGTCGCCGCGCTGGCCGACCGCACCGTCACCCTGGAGCGCCGATGACCTCCGCCGACCCCGGTCGGACCGGCTCCCGGGAGCGCCGGTGATCAGCGTGGAGCCGGTCGCCGCGCCCGGGGCGCCGCTGGCCCGGCGCAATCCGGTGGCGAAGCTGGCCGCCGCACTGGTCTTCAGTCTCGTCCTGGTGGCCACCCTGGACCCGGTGGCCCCGGCCATCGCCATCGCCGTCGAGCTGGCGGTGCTGCCGCTGTTCGGCGTCCGCTACCGGGTGCTGGCCCGGCGGGCCTGGCCGCTGCTGGCCGGCGCCGGCGGCATCCTGGTCACCCTGGTGCTCTTCGCCGCCGACCGCTCCGGCCGGGTGCTGGTCGAGGCCGGCCCGGTCCTGGTCACCACGGGGGTGCTGGTCACCGCGCTGGGCCTGGTGCTGCGGATGCTCGCCGTGGCGCTGCCCGGGATCATCGTGTTCGCGACCACCGACCCCACCGACCTGGCCGACGCGCTGATCCAGAACGCGAAGGCGCCTGCCCGGTTCGCCATCGGCGCGCTGGCCGCGTTCCGGCTGGTGCCGCTCCTGGAGGAGGAGTGGCGGATGATCAGCATGGCCCGGCGGGCCCGGGGCGTGGACGCCGGCCGCAACCCGGTGGCCAAGCTGCGGCTGTTCGTGTCGACGGCGTTCGCGCTGCTGGTCGGGGCGATCCGGCGGGGCACCCGGCTGGCCGTGGCCATGGACGCGCGGGGCTTCGACGCCGGCACCCCACGTACGGTCGCCCGCCGGCAGCGCTTCACCCGGGCGGACGCGCTGCTCGTCGCCCTGGCGGCGGCGCTGGCCGGCGCGGCGCTGGCGGCCAGCGTCGCGCTCGGCACCTTCCGCCCGCTGATCGGCTGACCGGACGGGGGTGTCGCGGCATGCTCGCGCCGCGACACCCCGTCCGGCAGCCCGGTTGCGGCATCCACCGCGCCGTGACGACCCGGCCGGCGCCCGGACCGGTCAGCTGCGCCGGAAGGCGTAGAACCGGGTCTGGCCGGCGCGCTGGCTGCGCCCGCCGAGCCGGGCCTCCCGGCCGGCCGGCGGACCGGCCTTCGGCGGCGGCGGTGTGTCGGCGCGCCCGGGCAGGGTCACCGGCGCGGCCGGCGCCACGGTGAGCGCGTCGAGATCCGGCGGGGTGAGGTCCGCCGCGGAGGGGGTGGGCTTGTGGGACTTCTTCGGACTGCGCTTGGCGGGCATACGCTGCCTCCTGACTGTCGGGCACCCGTGGGCACGGAGAGCGGGGAACACCCGGGCGGTCCGACGAGGCATGCGACGCCACCACCGACGGTGGCGCGGAGGATGCGGACGCCCGGGGCGCACGGTCCACGGCGGTACGCACGGTGGACCGGGCCTGCGAGAGGTGGGCGTCAGTTACGCATGCCAGCACGCTAACCCACCGCGGTCCGGCCCCGCACCCGAATTACCGCAACGCCTGGGCGGAGGGCCGAGAACCGACCGCCACCGCGCCCTCACCCCACGTCGACGACCCGGCCCGCCTCCGCGCCGGCCGCGATACGGTCGCAGCACGGGCACCGGGGACGAGAGGTGGCGGTACGCATGGCACAGCAGGCGACGGCGCAGATCGGGGTCACCGGTCTGGCGGTGATGGGCCGCAACCTGGCCCGGAACCTGGCGCGCAACGGCTTCACCGTGGCGCTGCACAACCGCTCGCCGGAACGCACCCGCAGCCTGGTGGCCGAGCACGGCGACGAGGGCACCTTCGTCCCGGCGGAGTCCCTCGCCGACTTCGTCGCCGCGCTGGAACGCCCCCGCGCCGTGATCGTCATGGTGAAGGCCGGCGGTCCCACCGACGCGGTGATCGACGAGCTGGTGCCGCTCCTGGAGGAGGGGGACATCGTCGTCGACTGCGGCAACGCGCACTTCGCCGACACCCGCCGCCGGGAGGAGGCGCTGCGCGGGCACGGGTTGCACTTCGTCGGCACCGGCGTCTCCGGCGGCGAGGAGGGCGCGCTGCACGGGCCGAGCATCATGCCGGGCGGCTCGGCCGAGTCCTACCGGAAGCTCGGCCCGATCTTCGAGCGCATCGCCGCCCAGGTGGACGGCGTCCCGTGCTGCCGGCACATCGGGCCGGACGGCGCCGGCCACTTCGTGAAGATGGTCCACAACGGCATCGAGTACGCGGACATGCAGCTCATCGCCGAGGCGTACGACCTGCTGCGGGCCGGCCTGTCGGCGAGCCCGGCGGAGATCGCGGAGATCTTCCGGGAGTGGAACGGCGGCGAGTTGGAGTCGTTCCTCATCGAGATCACCGCCGACGTGCTCGGGCACACCGACGCGGCGACCGGCCGGCCCTTCGTCGACGTGGTGCTCGACCAGGCCGAGCAGAAGGGCACCGGCCGGTGGACCGTGCAGAGCGCGCTGGACCTCGGCATCCCGATCACCGGCATCGCCGAGGCCACCTTCGCGCGGTCGCTCTCCGGGCACGCCGACCAGCGTGCCGCCGCCCGCCGCGCGTTCCCCGACGCGGGCGAGAAGTGGCAGGTGGACGACCGGGACACCTTCGTCGAGGACGTCCGGCGCGCGCTGCTGGCCAGCAAGATCGTCGCGTACGCGCAGGGCTTCGACCACATCCGCGCCGGCAGCCGGGAGTACGACTGGGACATCGACCTGGGCGGCACCGCCACCATCTGGCGCGGCGGCTGCATCATCCGGGCCCGCTTCCTCGACCGGATCCGGGAGGCGTACGACTCGGAACGGGACCTGCCCACGCTGCTGGTCGCCCCCTGGTTCGCCGACCGGGTCGGCGCCGGGGTTCCGGCCTGGCGGCGGGTGGTGGCCGACGCGGCCCGGGCGGGGGTGCCCACCCCGGCCTTCTCGTCGTCACTGGCCTATTTCGACGCGCTGCGCGCCGAGCGGCTGCCGGCCGCGCTGATCCAGGGGCTGCGGGACAACTTCGGCGCGCACACCTACCACCGGGTGGACCGGGAGGGGTCGTTCCACACCCTCTGGGCGGGCGACCGCTCCGAAGTGGAGGCGTGAGCGCGCTCAGGCGAGCGTGGCGTGCATCTCCCAGACCAGGATCTCCGCCGGCTCGTCGGCGGTCACCCGCTGGCCCCCGGCCATCGTGATCCGGGCCGCGTCGCCCTCGTCGAGTCGTCCGGCCGCTTCCAGCGTCACGGCGCCGCTGGGCACGTAGAGGTGCAGGAAGGGCGCGTCGGGCAGGTTCACCGTATCCCCGGGGGCGAGCCGGGCGGCGTGCAGGGTGGCGTACCGGTTGCGGATCCGGATGGCGGAGGCACCGTCGTACCGGTCCATCCCGGAGGCGACCGGCACCAGACCGCCCCGCAGCAGCTCGTCCCCGATCTCGAGCTGCTCGTAGCCCGGGTCGATCCCCTCCTCGTCGGGGAGCACCCACATCTGCACGAAGTGGACCGGGTCGCGGTGCGGGGCCGTGTTCTCCAGCCGCCAGGAGTCGTTCTTCTCCGAGTGCAGGATGCCGGTGCCGGCACTCATCCGCTGGGCCAGGCCGGGATAGATGACGCCGGAGTGGCCGGTGGAGTCCTGATGGACCAGGGAACCGCGCAGCACCCAGGTGACGATCTCCATGTCCTGGTGCGGGTGGGTCTCGAAACCGGCGCCCGGGCGCACCACGTCGTCGTTGTTGACCAGCAGCAGACCGTGGTGGGTGTTCGCCGGGTCGTAGTGCCGCGAGAACGAGAAGGAGTGCTTGGAGTCGAGCCACGACAACCGCGTGAAGAAGCGGTCGCCGGCCCGGCGGACGTCCACCGCGGGAGCGGGTGCCGTGGCCGTCACCAGGCACGCTGCCCGGTGTCGGCCGGCGCCCAGGTGAGCGCCGGTTCGCCCGTGGCCAGCTCGCCGATCTCCCCGGCACGTACGGCGGGCGTGTGGCCGAGTTCGGCGCAGTGCTGCTCGGCGATCTCCGCGCAGATGTCGGCGACCTGCTCGCAGATCGGGCTGCCCAGGTCCGCCGCGTTCAACGCCATGATCATTTTGAACCGGAGATCGCGCATCCCCCACCCCCGTGGCGGGCGCGTCCGGGCGGCGCGCCCTGCGCCGATCGTACGCGCGGGCGCCCCGCTCCCGGCCGTAAAGCCGGATGCGGGGCGCCCGCGGCACGGTCCACCGCGACGCTGCGGCGGACCGTCGGGTCACCAGAACCGACGGCGCTTGGCCTTCTGCGGCCGCAGCATGTCGGCGCCCTTGGTGAGCAGTCGGCTCACCCCGGTCGGGCCGCGACGGGCCTCCAGGGAGTGGCTGAGCCGGCGCGCCCCGGCCGCCGCCAGCGGCACGGCGACCGCCATGACCGCCCACTGGGCAATCCGCTTCTGAATCATGTGGGTTCACCTCCGCAATCTGCCTGCTGTCCGGATTGATACCCCGCAGACCGCGTCGGTAAGCGCGACCTCAGGCGCCGGGCGCCACCGGGTTGGGCAGCGCGCCACCGAAGCGGCGGTCCCGCTGGGCGTAGAGCTCGCAGGCGTACCAGAGGTGCCGGCGGTCGAAGTCCGGCCAGAGGGTGTCGAGGAAGACCAGCTCCGCGTAGGCGCTCTGCCAGAGCAGGAAGTTGGAGGTGCGCTGCTCCCCGGACGGCCGGAGGAACAGGTCCACCTCGGGGACCTCGGGGTGGTAGAGGTACTTCGCGATGGTCTTCTCGGTGACCTTGCCCGGGTCGATCCGGCCGGCGGCCGCGTCGCGGGCGATCGCGGCGGCGGCGTCGGCGATCTCCGCCTGACCGCCGTAGTTGACGCAGAACTGGAGGGTCAGCGTCGAGTTGCCCCGGGACATCTCCTCGGCGGTCTGCAGCTCGGAGATGACGCTCTTCCAGAGCCGCCCGGCCCGGCCGGACCAGACCACCCGGACGCCCAGCTCGACGAGCTGGTCGCGGCGGCGCCGGATGACGTCCCGGTTGAAGCCCATGAGGAAGCGGACCTCGTCCGGCGAGCGCCGCCAGTTCTCGGTGGAGAAGGCGTACGCCGACAGGTAGGGGATGCCCAGCTCGATCGCGCCCTCGATGGTGTCGAAGAGGCTGTGCTCGCCCTGCTCGTGACCCTTGGTCCGGGGCAGCCCGCGCTCCTTGGCCCAGCGGCCGTTGCCGTCCATCACCACGGCGACGTGCTTCGGCAGCGCGTCGGCCGGCAGCGCCGGCGGCCGGGCGCCGGACGGGTGCGGAGTCGGTGGCACCGGCTCGCGCCGGCCGGCCCTCATCGATCGGATCACTCGGTAATCTCCCTGTTCACACCAGCGGCGGCGGGCCCGGCGCCGGAGCGCGGCGGGACCACACCCGGCCCCGCGCCGCCGGGCGGCGGGACCGCGCCGGACGCCGGGGCACCCCGGTCGACCAGCGGCAGCGAGCGTAGCGCGCGTTCCAGGTGCCACTGGAGGTGCGCCGCCACCAGGCCGCTGCACTCGCGGCGCACGCCGGTCTCGGTGGCGTCGGCGTACGCCCAGTCGCCGGTGGTCAGCGCGGACATCAGCTCGATGGTGGCCG
>NZ_JBSSLX010000275.1:0-6561 GCF_053890995.1 Micromonospora sp. I033
TCGTTCCCCACTCCCCCGGCGCCGGCACGCCCGGCGGCCGGATCGGCCGGCGACCGCCGCCGGCCTCCGACTCGCCCGGTTCCTTGGCCCCCGGCCACGGCTTGGCGACCCGGGAGGCGAGTACGAACTCCTTGCGCAGCGGGTGGCCCTCGAACTCCGGCGGCAGCAGCAGCGGCCGCAGCTCGCCGTGCCCGTCGAAGCCGATGCCGAACATCTCGTGGGTCTCCCGCTCGTGCCAGGCCGCGCCGGGGAACACGTCGACGACGGACGCCACGACCGGCGCCTCCCGGGGCACCCGGGTACGCAGCAGCAGCCCGTGCCGGTGCCGGGTCGACCAGAGGTGGGCCACGACGTCGAAGCCCTCGGCCAGCTCGTCGACCGCCGACAGCCAGTCGAAGAAGTCGCAGCCCAGCTCGGCGTCGCCGTGCGCCGCGCGCACCGCGTCGCGCCAGCTCGCCGGGGGTACGTCGACGGTGGCCCGGGCGTACCCCTGACCGCCGGAGACCGTTGTGGTGGCCTCGACGGGCGCGAGCAGCGCGACAATCCGCCGGCCGACCTCTTCCGGAGTCATGCCGCTGATCCTAGGGCCGGCGGCCGGGAGCCGTGTCGGGCCGTCCACGCTCGCCCGGGCGGGATCCGCCGCTTTGCCCGGCACGGGGGCCGGCGGCGGGGAAGGATGACACCGTGCGCGCTGTCACTGTGACTCCCGGCGTCCCCGATTCGCTCCGCCTCGACGACGACTGGCCCGAGCCACCCGCGGAGGAGGGGGCGATCCTGGTGCAGGCCCTCGCGGTCGGCGTCTGCGGGACCGACCAGGAGATCATCGCGGGCGAGTACGGCGAGGCCCCGCCCGGCCAGGAACGGCTGGTGCTCGGGCACGAGGCGCTGGGCCGGGTGCTGGAGGACCCGACCGGCACCCTCCAGCCCGGCGACCTGGTGGCGGGGATCGTCCGCCACCCGGACCCGGTGCCCTGCCCCAACTGCGCGGCCGGCGAGTGGGACATGTGCCGCAACGGCCGGTACACCGAGCACGGGATCAAGGGGCTGCCCGGCTTCGCGCGGGACCGCTGGCGGGTGCAGCCGAAGTTCGCCGTCCGCCTGGACCCGGCGCTCGCCCCGGTCGGGATGCTGCTGGAGCCGACCAGTGTGGTGGCGAAGGCGTGGGACCACATCGAGCGGATCGGCAGCCGGGCCGTGTGGCAGCCGCAGACCGTGCTGGTCACCGGGGCCGGGCCGATCGGGCTGCTGGCCGCCCTCATGGGCATCCAGCGCGGGTTGTCGGTGCACGTGCTGGACCGGAACAAGACCGGGCCGAAGCCGGAGCTGGTCCGCTCGCTCGGCGCCACCTACCACACCTCCACCGTGGGGGAGCTGGACTTCGAGCCGGACGTGGTGGTGGAGTGCACCGGCGCCCCGGTGGTCGTGATGGACGCGATGTTCAAGGCCGGGACGAACGGCATCGTCTGCCTGACCGGGGTCTCCAGCGGCGGCCGCACCATCGACTTCGACGCGGGGGCGCTGAACCGGGATCTGGTGCTGGAGAACAACGTGGTCTTCGGCTCGGTCAACGCCAACCGGCGGCACTGGGAGATGGCGGCGGAGTCGCTCGCCCGGGCCGACCCGGCCTGGCTGAACTCGCTGATCACCCGCCGGGTGCCGGTCTCGTCGTACGCGGACGCGTACGCCTCCGGCGGCGCGGACATCAAGGTGGTGCTGGAGTTCGACCAGTGAGGCGGGGCGGCGGAGCGCGGGCTCCGGCGCCCCGGGACCTCAGATGCCGGGCAGCCGGCCGTTGCGGAACAGGTCCACGAAGAGCTGGTGGTCCTCGCGGGCCCGGATGCCGTAGGTGTGCGCGAAGTCGATCAGGTAGGCGACGAAGCGCTCCGGATCGGCGTCGACGACCGCGACGATCGCCTCCTCGGTGGAGTAGTCCACCAGGTCGTGGCTGGACTCGTCGTCGGCCACCGAGTGCATCCGGGCCACCGCCCGGCCCAGGTCGGTGAGCACGCCCGCGAGTTCCTCCGGCTCGTTGACGTCGGCCCAGTCCAGGTCGGCGGCGTACGGGGAGACCTCGGCGACGAGCTGGCCAGCCCCGTCGAACTCGGTGAAGCCCAGCCACGGGTCGGCGTGCGCCTGCAACGCGCGCTGCGACTCGGCGGTCCGGTGCCCCTGGTGCCGGAAGTACGAGCGGACGCGCTCGTCGTCGATGTGCCGCGCCACCGCCGGCACCTGGGCCTGCTTCATGTAGATGACGACGTCGTTCTCCAGCGCCTGGGTGTGCCCCTCCAGCAGCAGGTTGTAGGACGGCAGCCCGGCCGACCCGATGCCCACGCCCTTGCGCAGCACCACGTCCTTGATGTTCGCCGCGACCGGGCGGAGCCGGGCGGTCGCCGCCGGCAGCGTGCCCAGGTAGTCCTGGAACGCGGCGCGGACCTGCTGCCGGGTCGCCTCGTCGACCTCGTAGACCCCGTCGCCGAGGGAGAACCGGCGCTCGTAGTTGTCGATGGTGGTCTGGGTGGCGAGCAGGTCGACCCGGGTGTTCAGCCGGGCCTGCTGGAGCACCCGGCGCAGCACACCGTCGGCGTTGTCCAGGGTGATCGAGCCGATCGCGTCGTCCCCGCCGGCCGCGATGGCCCGCAGCTCGGCCAGGTACGACCGGGCGAAGCCGGCCACCAGCTCGCCGATCACCCGGTCGGAGAGGGCCTTGGCGTAGCCGAGCAGGGCCACGCTGGCGGCGAACCGCTTCAGGTCCCAGGAGAACGGCCCGACGTACGCCTCGTCGAAGTCGTTGACGTTGAACACGAGCTGCCCGGAGCCGTTCATGTAGGTGCCGAAGTTCTCGGCGTGCAGGTCGCCGTGGATCCACACCCGGCTGGTCCGGTCGTCGAGGAACCGGTCGCTGGCGAAGTCGCCGCGCTGGTCGGCGTAGAAGAGCGAGGCGCTGCCCCGGTAGAAGGCGAACGGTGAGGCGGCCATCTTGCGGAACTTGCGGCGGAACGCCGCCGGGTCGATCGCCATCGACGCGCCGAACTCCTCGGTCAGCACGTCGACGATGAAGGCGGAACGCTTGTCCGCGGACTGGGTCATGGTCCGCAGGCTAGACCTCGGCCGCCACCTCGGGGGTCAGCCGGCCGGGGGACGTACCGGTGGCGCGGTGAGGGATGCCACCGGCCGCGGGGTGCTCTCCGCGGGCCGCGGGTCGACCGGTGGGGCGAGCCGGTCGGGGCGGGGCACGCCGCCGACGCCGGACTCCTCGGCGGCGATCTTCTCCTGGAGGCGGAGGATGCCGTGCAGCAGCGCCTCCGGGCGGGGCGGGCAGCCGGGCACGTAGACGTCGACCGGGATGAGCTGGTCGACGCCCTTGGTCACCGAGTAGGAGTCCCAGTAGGGCCCGCCGCAGTTGGAGCAGGCGCCGAACGAGATCACGTACTTCGGCTCGGGCATCTGGTCGTAGAGCCGCTTGATCGCCGGGGCCATCTTGTCGGTGACCGTGCCGGAGACCACCATGAGGTCGGCCTGCCGGGGGCCGTGGGCGAACGGGATCACGCCGAGCCGCATGAAGTCGTGCCGGCCCATGCTGGTGGCGATGAACTCGATGGCGCAGCAGGCCAGACCGAAGTTGAACACCCAGAGCGAGTAGCGGCGGCCCCAGTTCAGCACGAACCGGATCGGCTCGCCGAGCACGGCCGGCAACTGCACCTCGGGCCTCCCTCGCCTCTCCCCTGTCGTGACAGTCAACCACAGCAGGAAGACGGCGGAACCGCTGCAACCGGGGGGCGCTGCCGTGCGTGTGAGGGAGGTCGCCGGCAGAAGGCGGCGACACCTACGGGGAGGAACAGGTGGCGGTGACCACGGATCCGAGGCTCGACCAGCCGCCCGGCGGGGGCCGGTCCCGGGCAGCGGGCGACGGTGGGTTTCGCCTTCATGCGAAACACCACGGGACCGAATCCGCCGCTCACGGTGTTCGTCGACCGTGGCTCCGACGCAAGCAAGGCGCTGCCGGGCACGACCACGACGGTGGCCGTGAAGGTCACGTTCGGGTGAACGGGTTGCGTCGCGGCTGCGGAATTTCTCCCGCCGTGGTGCAACCCGTCCGGATCCACGCGCGTGTCTCAGCGGCGAGGGGCTGCCGGTGACGTGATCGGGGGCCGGCGGCGGACACCCGCCGCCGGTAGTCCGGCCGGTAGGCCGGCGAGTCACCGGCAGCCGCTCCGCAACGGATCCGCCCCGGGCCCGACGCACCGCGTCGGGCCCGTTTCGTCCGTAGGGGACACCAACCAGCCACGCGGATCGATATCGTGCCGGTCCGAGTCCGCCGGGAACGGCGGCATCGACCACGGGGAGGAACGACATGCCCAGCACCCTGTCCGCCGGCCACCGGATCGCCGCCGGCCTGCTCGGCGCCGCGCTGGCGGTGGCAGCCGCCGCGCCGGCCGCCGCCGCGCCGGCCGAGGCGACCGGCCCGCTGTCCGTCACCGCACAGACCCTGGTGCTCGACCCGACCCCCCAGGGGTACGTCGGCACCCTCACCGCGACCGTCACCAACAACGGGCCGACCGAGGACTACCCGTCGGTGTTCCTCACCGAGCCCGCGGGCGGCTCGTTCACCACGGTGGACCCGGGCTTCGGCTGCGCCATCCTCGGCCTGACGGAGAACCGGATGCGGCACAACTGCGCCGGCCCGCTGATCCAACCCGGCGAGACGCAGACCTGGACCCTGGGCTTCCAGGTCTGGACCACGCCCCGGAAGTACGCCATGGTCGCCACCGGCGGCGAGTTCGGGGTGATGTCCAACAGCAGCAGCGAGATGTCCGACACCGCCAGCTTCAGCACGCTGTTCCGGTCCACCAACGGCAGCCTGAAGAAGCCGCAGCCGTACGTGCAGGCGACCCGGAGCGACCTTGCGGTCACCACCGGCGCGGTCACGCTGAACCGGCTGGCCGACGGCAGCCTCGAGGGCCGGATGCCGGTCACCGTCCGGTACGGCAACGACGCGCCGTCGTTCGCCGTCGACCTCACCGCCGCCCTGCCGGCGGGCGTGGTCGTCGACCACACCGAGCCGCAGGACATGCCCAGCGGGTGGGACTGGTTCAGTGTGCCGGGCACCCGGTTCATGCCGGGTGAGCAGCGCACGTTCGACGTCGTGCTGACCGCTCCCGCGGGCACCCCGGCGGGTGCCCTGGGCACCGGCTCGTACACGGCGACCGCCAACTACTGCTACTGCGCGATCGTGGAGGACGTCGACCCCGCCGACAACACCACCTCGTTCACGGTCACCGCGGTCGACTGACCGCCGGACCGGGCGAGGCCCGTCCGGTGCGTTCCGGACGGGCCTCGCTCGGGTGTCACGTCAGGTGAAGGCGAGCCCGGTGGTGTGGGGCAGCCAGTAGCCGAGGTACGCCCCGGCGGTGACCTGGTAGCTGAGCCGGCCGTTCACCCAGGCGGTGGCGCCGAGCGGGGCGATGGACGCGGCCGAGAAGGTGATCCGCTTGGAGCCGGTGACGGTGCCCTTGCTGTCGTAGGCGTAGCCGGTGTAGGTGCCGGGCTGGAACGACAGTGTCCGGGTGGGGTTGTAGCGGTGCTCGACCGCCTTGCCGAGCAGGATGCGCTGGCCGTACGCCTCGGGCACCAGGTAGCCGGCGAGCGCGCCGTTGGTGATCTGGTAGTAGATGCCGCGGCCGTACACCCGGGTCCGCAGGTTGGCCAGGGCGCCGGAGGCCCGGGTCAGTTTCAGCGTCTTCTGGCCGGTGATCGCCCCGGTGCTGGAGAACCTGTAGCCGACGTGGGTGCCGGCCGAGAAGGAGACGGTGCCGTTCACGGCCGGCACCGGGTAGTCCGAGCGGAGCAGGTAGGCGTACGTGGCGAAGGTGGCCGACCAGGTCATCTCGTAGAGCTTGAGGGTCTGCGCGGTGTGGACCTGGTGGTACTTGACGTGCGGGGTGGCGCAGCCCATCGAGTAGTTGCTGGCCCACCGGGTCACCCGGTAGTGGGTGGGCACGTAGCGTCGGACGGTGCTGGCCGCCCCGTCGAACAGGGCCACGGCCCGGGCGTCGGCGGTGAGGCGCCAGTAGTCGTAGACGCCGTACAGGGCGAAGACGTGCCCGTTGAGGACCCGCTCACCCGTGGTGCCGGCGGTCACCGGGTACTCCTCCAGGAAGAGGTACCCGTTGGGGTCGACCCAGCTGGCCCAGGGCGCCGTGGTGCTGGCCGGCAGGGTCAGGCTCAGGAAGGTGTTGTCCGCCGCGGTCCGCCACTTCGCGTCCCCGGTGAGTTCCGCGAGGCCGACGAAGAGGCTGAGCAGCTGCCCCTGCGCCATCCCGCTGTACCAGGGGGCGCGCAGCACCGGCCGGCCGGTGCACCGGCTCAGGTCGAAGTCGTACGGGTAGAACCACGCGCCCCGGGACTCGACCCGACGGTCCACGTTGCGCTGCGCGTTGGCGATCGCCCGGTCGAGGAACCGCTGGTCCTTGCTGATCCGGTAGGCGGCGAGGTTGCGCAGGCCCCACTGCGCCTGGGCGACCGGATGGTCCCAGGTCCTGCCGAGGAAGCTGAACATCCGGA
>NZ_JBSSLX010000276.1:0-6536 GCF_053890995.1 Micromonospora sp. I033
TCCACACCGTGCTCGGGCTCACCATCATGCAGAGCACCACGCTGCTCGGCGGCGACTGGTCACCACCAGCGAGCGGACCCCCGCCGCCTGGGCGGGGACCACGTTCATCACCACGGTCGACGGATACATGGCCAGGCCGCCGGGGCCACCCCGGTCACCACCCGCACGTCGACGCCGTGCCGCGCGGCGTTGGTCCGGATCGGCGCGTCCGGGTCGCGTTCCACGGCGAGCACCGCCGCGCCGAGCAGCGCGCACTCGATCCCGACCGAGCCGCTGCCCGCGCCCACGTCCCAGACCAGCCGGCCCAGCCGGGGCCGCAGCCGGGCAACCGCGAGGGCCCGTACCTCGGACTTCGTGATCATCGAGTCCCGGTGCGCGTACGCGGACTCGGGCAACGCCCACCCCCCGGCGGGCGCGGCCGCGGGCTGGTCATCGCGACGCATCCCGGCGTCACCCCCCGCGATCTTGCACTTGGTGCCCGGGCAGAACGCCCGAACCGGACGCGGGTCGGGCCGTAAGTGCAAGATCGACGGGGTCGCGGTCTCGGTGGGGGTGGTTTCCGGGGCGAGGCTGAGTACGACGTGGGGGTCGGACCAGGTCGTCGCGGCGGCCTCGGTCGGGGTGGTCCAGGTGACCCGCTCGTCGGGGGTGCCGAGGTGCTCGGCGACGACCAGGCGGCGGTCCCAGCCGGCCAGGCCGGCGCCCAGCTCGGCCGCGCCCGCGCCGGGGGCGGTGAGCACCGCGACCGCGGGCAGCGCGCGGCAGGCGTTCAGCGCGGGACGCGGGTCCCGGCCGTGCGCGGTGACCACGGCCGCGCCGTCCCAGGGCAGCCCGGCGCGGGCGAACGCGGCGGCCACGCTGGAGACGGCGGGCAGCACCCGCACCGGCAGGCCGGCCGCCCGGAGCCGGCGGACGATGCCGAAGAACCCGGGGTCGCCGCTGGCCAGCACCACCGCGGGCGTGCCGGCGGCGACGGCGGCGGCGAGCCGGTCCAGGGCCGGAGCGAGCGGACCGAGGACGACGGTGGCGCAGCCGGCCGGCACCGGGACGGCGGCCAGATGCCGGGCCGCGCCGACGACCAGCCCGGCGTCCGCCAGCGCGGCGGCGAGCGCGGGGTGCGCCGGCCGCCCGGCGGCGTCCACACCCGCCACGAGCACGGTCGGGGTCACGCGGCCCACCGCCCGGAGGAGGCGACCACCCGGGCGCCGGCGAAGTCCACCATGGCCACGTCGACGGTGACCGCGTGGCCGGCGAAGCGGCGCAGCACCTGCCGGACCCGCCGGCAGAGCAGGTCGCCGGCCGGGCCGAGCAGCCCGGCGGCCGCCCACAGCTCGTACGCGTGCCGGCCGGTGTTGGCCGCGGCCACGGCGGCGACCAGGTCCGGGTCGCCGCCGACTTCGGCGGTGATCGCGCCGAGCAGCGACAGGTCCACCCTGGACCGGGTGTAGTGGGTCATCAGGATGCCGGCGGCGAGCTTGGCCAGCTTGCCGGCCATGCCGACGAAGACCACCCCGGTCATGCCGTCGCCGACGGCGGCGGTGACCGCCGCGCCGGTGAAGTCGCCGACCTCGACGAAGCACACCTCGGGCAGCTCCGGCAGGAGCGCCCGGGCGGCCCGTTCGGTACGCCCGCCGGTGCACAGCACCACGGTCCGCTCCCCCTGGGCGGCCATCACGTGCACGGCCTGCACCACGCTGGCCCGCCAGGAGGCGGTGGAGAACGGCCGGACGATGCCGGTGGTGCCGAGGATGGAGATGCCGCCGAGGATGCCGAGCCGCCGGTTGGTGGTCTTGCGGGCCATGATCTCGCCGCGCGGCACGCTGATCACCACGTGGACGCCGGTCTCGCCGAGGTCGACCACCTCGGCGACGGCCTGGCCGATCATGCGCCGTGGGGTCTCGTTGATGGCCGGGCCGCCCACCTCGAGGCCGAGCCCCGGCCGGGTGACGGTGCCGACGCCCGGCCCGCCGTCCAGGCGCAGCCCCGGCTCGTCCCGCCAGGTGACGGTGGCGGTCAGCTCGGCGCCGTGGGTGACGTCCGGGTCGTCACCGGCGTCCTTGACCACCACGGCCTCGGCCCGCCGGGCCGGTTCCAGGTCGCAGCGGGCCACCGCGAAGCTGACCCGCCGGCCGGCCGGCAGGCCGATCTCCACCTGGCGCTGCGGCTCGCCGGTGACCAGCGCGGTAAGCGCCGCCTTGGTCGCCGCGGTGGCGCACGCGCCGGTGGTCCAGCCGGTGCGGAGCGCGGTGGGCCGGACCTTCGCCGTACGCGGCAGGTCCGGCTCGCGCAGCGGCGGCTCGGGGTAGGTCACCGGCCGTCCCCGGCGGCGTCGCCGGACCGGTCGGCGCGGGCGCGGCGCAGCGCGGCGCGGGCGCCCGGCTCGGCCCGCCGGTAGGTGTGGAAGTGCCCGGGGTGGTAGAGGTGCGAGCGGGTGCCGGTGGCGGCCAGCGCCGGCCCGACCAGGAACAGGGTGTGCTTCCAGAGCTTGTGCGCCTTGACGGTGGCCTCCAGCTCGCCCAGCGGGCACCGGACCACCAGCTCGTCCGGCCAGGTCGCCTGGTACGCGACCACCACCGGGGTCTCCGGCGGGTAGCCACCGGCCAGCAGCTCGGCCTGCGCCTGCCCGGAGCGGGCGGCGGAGAGGAACAGCGCCATCGTGGTGCCGTGCCGGGCGAACTCGCGGACCCGCTCGCCGGGCGGCATCGGCGTCTTGCCGCCCTCCAGGCGGGTGAGGATCACCGACTGGGCGACCTCGGGGATGGTCAGCTCCCGGCCGACCAGCGCGGCGACCGCGGTGAACGAGGACACCCCGGGCACCACCTCCACGGCCAGGCCGAGGTCGCGGCAGAGGTCGAGCTGCTCCTGCACGGCGCCCCACAGCGCCGGGTCGCCGGAGTGGATCCGGGCCACGGTCAGCCCGTCGGCGGCGGCCCGTTCGTAGAGCGGCCGGACCCCCTCGATGGGCAGCTGGGAGGAGTCGACGATCTCGGCGTCCGGGCGGGCGTGGGCGAGCACGTCGGCGTGCACCAGGCTGGCCGCCCAGATGACCACGTCGGCCTCGGCGATGACCCGGGCGGCGCGCAGGGTGAGCAGGTCGGCGGCGCCGGGGCCGGCCCCGACGAACCAGACCTTGCCGGTGGTGGTCACAGTTTTCCTCCCCGGCCGTCCCGGCGGGCCGGGACCAGCAGCGTCGACAGGTAGGGCAGGTCGGTGGCGGCGGGATCCACCGGCCCGATCCGCTCGTCCGGCAGGCCGAGCGACCGGCCCAGCACGGCGTCGGCCAGCCGGCCCCGCCGGCGCAGCTCGTCGACCAGGTCGGGGTGGCGGCGCCAGCCCTTGTAGACGACGACGGTGCCGGGGCCGGCGAGCGCGTCGGCAACCGGCGTGAGCCCGGCGGTGGCGGGCAGCAGGGTGAGCGGTTCGCGACCCTCGCAGAGCGGCACGCCGGCCCGGGCGGCCAGCTCCTGCATGGCCGTGATGCCGGGCACGGTGCGCACCTCGACCCCGGGCCGCCGGGCCCGAACGCCGTCGGCCAGGTAACCGAAGGTGGAGTAGACGTTGGGGTCGCCGATCGTGGCGAAGGCGACCGACCGGGCGCCGGAGTCGACGGCGGCCGCCACGGCCGCCGCCGCGGCGTCCCAGGCCCGCTCCCGGCGGGCGGTCACCCCGCCCCGGTCGTCCAGGGCGAACGGCAGCCGGCGCAGCCGGTCCGCGGGCACGTGCGCCCGCACCGTGGTCTCGGCCCGGCCGGCGGGCGCGTCCGGGTCCGCGGCGTGCCGGTCCAGCACGGGTACGAACACCAGGTCGGCCTCGCCCAGCAGCCGCGCGGCCTTGAGCGTCAGCAGTTCCGGGTCGCCGGGTCCGACCCCGATCCCGGTCAGCACGGCGGTGGGCGGCCGCTCATCCCAGCCCCGGACGGGGCTCGCCGGGGCGGCCGGCGGGTGGCTGGGCGGGTTCACCGGCTCGCCGCCTCGACCAGCCGGCGGGCCGCCGCCGGGTGCCCGGCCCAGTGGGTGTGCAGGTAGGACGCGTGCACCCGGCCGGCCACGAAGCCGTGCGGGCCGCCGTCCCAGTGCCAGGCGGGGCGGTCGCCGTGCCCGGGGTCGGTCACGGTGCGGTGGAACTCGTGCCCGCGTACCGCGTCGCCGGCGCGATGTGCCGGGGAGTCGGCGGCGGCCACCGCGTCGCGGTAGCCGAGGGTGAGCCGGCCGGTCATCCGGGCGGTGTGGTCGAGCCGCCCGCACATCGGCACCCCGTCGAGGGCGCGGCCGAGGTAGAGCAGCCCGGCGCACTCGGCGACCACCGGGCCGTCGAAGCCGGCCAGCTCGGCGCGGAGGGCGGTGTTGCCGGCCAGGGCGTCGGCGTGCAGCTCGGGGAAGCCGCCGCCGATCACCACGGCGCGGGTGCCGGGCGGCAGGGCCTCGTCGCGCAGCGGGTCGAGGGTCACCACCTCCGCGCCGGCCGCGGTGAGCAGCTCGGCGGTCTCCGCGTACGAGAAGGTGAAGGCCGCCCCACCGGCGACGGCGACGACCGGGCGGGCGGTGCCGGCGGGACCGCCGACCGCGGCGGCCGGATCCCAGGCGGGCGCGGTCAGCGGCGGCGCGGTGCGGGCCAGCGCCAGCACGGCGTCGAGGTCCACGGTGGACTCGACCAGGTCGGCGAGCGCGGCCACCACGGCCACCGACTCGGGCGCGCGTTCGGCGACCGGCACCAGCCCGAGGTGGCGGGACGGCGCGGCCACCTCGGCGGCCCGGGTCACCGCGCCGAGCACCGGCACGTCCACCTCGGCGAGCGCGTCGCGGAGCAGGGTCTCGTGCCGGGGCGAGCCGACCCGGTTGAGGACCACCCCGCCGATGCGCACCACCGGGTCGAAGGCGCGCATGCCGAGCACCAGCGCGGCGGCGGAGCGGCCCTGCGCGGTCGTGTCGAGCACCAGCAGCACCGGCGCCTCGATGAGCCGGGCGACGTGTGCCGTGGAGGCGTAGCCGCCGTGCCCGACCGCGCCGTCGTGCAGCCCCATCACGCCCTCGACCACGGCCACGTCGGCCGGGGTGGGCACGGTCGCGCCGTGGCGCAGCAGCGGGGCGATCCGCTCCGGGCCGACCAGCCAGGGGTCGAGGTTGCGGCCGGGGCGGCCGGCGGCGAGGGCGTGGTAGCCCGGGTCGATGTAGTCGGGGCCGACCTTGTGCGGGCTGACCGCCAGGCCACGACGGCGCAGCGCGGCGAGCAGCCCGGTGGCCACTGTCGTCTTGCCGTGCCCGCTGGCCGGGGCGGCGACGACCAGCCGGGGCAGCGCCCAGGAGGTCACCATTCGATGCCCTTCTGACCCTTCTGGCCGGCGTCCATCGGGTGCTTGACCTTGGTCAGCTCGGCGACCAGGTCGGCCGCCTCCACCAGCCGCGGGTCGGCGTCCCGGCCGGTGATCACCACGTGCTGGAAGCCGGGCCGGTCGCGCAGCGTGGCGACCACCTCGTCGACGTCGACCCAGCCCCACTTCATCGGGTACGTGAACTCGTCGAGCACATAGAGCCCGTAGCGCTCGGCGGCCAGGTCGCGCTGGATCTGCCGCCACCCCTCCCGGGCGTCCTCGGCGTGGTCGGCCGCTCCGCCGCGTTGGATCCAGGACCAGCCCTCGCCCATCTTGTGCCAGGTCACCGGGGCGCCCTGCCCGGTGCGCCCGTGCACCTCGCCGAGGGCCCGGAAGGCGTTCTCCTCCCCCACCCGCCACTTGGCGCTCTTGACGAACTGGAAGACGCCGATCGGCAGCCCGGCGGTCCAGGCCCGCAGCGCCAGGCCGAACGCGGCGGTCGACTTCCCCTTCATCTGTCCGGTGTGCACGATCAGCAGCGGCCGGTGCCGCCGCTGCCGGGTGGTCAGCCCGTCGGCGGGCACGTGGCTCGGTTTCCCCTGCGGCATCAGGCGGCGCTCCTCGTGGTGAGGCCGACGAGCGGACCAGTGGCCACGTCGGCGAGGTGGTGGTGCGGGGCGTGCAGTTGGGTGGCGAGGCGGCGGGCCAGATGCAGGCGGACCGGGCCGGACTCGCAGTCGACGACGACGCAGGGGGCGCCGGTGGCGGCGAGCACCGCGGCGGCGCGGGCGGCCCGGTCGAGGGGGCGCGGGCCGACGGTGGCCCGGCCGTCGGTGACGACCAGCACCAGGGGCTGGCGCTTCGGGTCGCGCAGCCGCTCCACCCGGAGCAGCTCGGCCGCGGCCAGGAGCCCTTCGGCGAGCGGGGTACGCCCGCCGGTGGGCAGCTCGGCCAGCCGCGTCGAGGCGGCGAGCACGGACGAGGTGGCCGGGAGGAGGGTCTGCGCGCCCGCGCCCCGGAAGGCGACCACGGCCACCTTGTCCCGCCGCTGGTACGCGTCGGTGAGCAGGGCCAGCACGGCGCCCTTGACGGCCGACATCCGCTCCCGGGCGCCCATCGACCCGCTGGCGTCCACGACGAACAGGACCAGGTTGCCCTCGCGCCCCTCGCGGACCGCCTCGCGCACGTCGGACGGGCGCAGCCGCAGCGGCCCGCCGGCCCGGCCCCG